>DATKAT010000072.1:0-11025 GCA_035514675.1 Acidobacteriota bacterium
AAAATGAAGGCCTTTCCAATCCGCCCGGCGCCGACTACGCCAATGACCTTCCCGGTCACTTCGTCCCCCAGCAGCGGGCCTCCGGGATGCCATCGGTCCCACCGGTTTTCGCGGACGAGCCGTTCGCTGGAATAGAGCCGGCGGGCCGCCGAGCCCAGCATGAAGAGGGCGAATTCGGCGGTGGCATCGGTCAGGACGTCCGGGGTGTTGGTAAACGGGATCCGATAACGGTTGGCCGCGTCCCGGTCGATGTTGTCGAAGCCGACTCCATATTGAGCGATCACTTTGAGAGTGTCCTTACCGGCCTCGAAAATCTCTTCGTCGATTCGATCCCGCAACGTCGTCAGGATGCCGTCGATTCCGGATCGCACTTTCTGCAGGATCAACTCCCGGGGAGGCGGGTCTTCCTTTTCGTACACCTCCACTTCGTATCCGCGATCGCGGAGGCGGCGCAATGACTCTTCGCCGATGTCGCAGGTGACAAAAATCCGATGGCCGCTCATGACGTTCGAATCTCCTCAAGAATAGTGGAAATGCGCGCGACTCCCTCTTCCAGGGCCTTCGTTGAGGCGGCGTAGGAAATGCGAAGATAGCCCTCGCCAAAACTTCCGAAAGAGGTGCCGGCAAGGGCCGCCACTCCCGCCCGCTGCAAGAGCAGCTTCTGAAGCCCGGCCGCGCTTGCGTTGAGTCCTCCAACATTGGGAAACACGTAAAAGGCCCCCATTGGAACGCGACAGGAGACGCCTTCTATTTCATTGAGAAGCGCGACCACTCGGTCGCGCCGACGCCGAAACCTTCGAACCATTTCATCGACGGAGGCCTGGTCCCCTTCCAGAGCTTCGACGCCCGCCATTTGAGTGAAGGAAGCCGTGCAGGAATTGGAGTTGATCATGAGCTTGACCATCTGGTCCGCCAGGCTCCGTTCCATGACGCCGTAGCCCAGGCGCCAGCCCGTCATGGCGTAGGTCTTTGAAAAGCCGTCCAGCAGGATCGTCCTTTCCTTCATGCCCGAAAACGCGGCTATGCTGAAGTGCTCGCCGTCGTACAGAATGCGACTGTAAATCTCATCCGACAGGACATGCACGTGCGGATGCCTGGCGAGCCCTTCCGCCAGCGTCTGCAAGTCGTCCCGCGACAGCGCCGACCCGGTCGGATTATTCGGCGAGTTCAGAATCAGAAGCTTGGTTCGCGGGGTGATCGTCGCCAACAGCTCTTCAACGTCGAGCCGAAAGTCCAGCTCTTCACGCAGGCGCACCGGCACGGGCTTCCCGCCGACGAATCGGATCATCGATTCGTAAATGGGAAAGCCCGGATTCGGGAAGATGACTTCCCGGCCGGCTTCGACCAAGGCCAGGAGAGAAAAGAAGATGATCGGCTTGCCGCCCGGGGTCACCACCACCTCGTCCGGATGGACGGAAACGCCCCGAGTGCGCGAGACCATCTCCGCAATGCTTTCGCGCAGCCGCGGAAGCCCCGCTGCCGGGGAATAATGGTGCCACCCGTCCCGCAACGCGCGAACGCCTGCCTCAACGATATTGGCCGGGGTGTCGAAGTCCGGCTCTCCGATCTCCAAGTGCACGATGCTTCGGCCCTGCGCTTCCAGAGCTTTGGCGGCCGCCAGCACCTCAAAAGCGGTCTCGGTGCCCAGCCTCGACATCCGTTGGGCCAAATTCATGAAGGCATTGTGGACGCTGCTCCGGATGAATTCAAGGAAGGGCCGGTTTGAACCGGAAAATCAAAACCGGTCCGTTGCGAGCCGTCGGCTTGTCGCGCGGCGGCCGATTCGGTACTCTTCCGTCGGTGCGGATGAAGCGGATTCCGCAATTCTGAAGCCATGCTAGGGACGAATGATGACCTTGGACCGGCAGCTGACGATTCGACGCCTGGCAGACCTTGCGGAGATGGACTCACTCGTTGAACTCCAAAGGGAGATCTGGGGCTATGGAGATGCAGGTCAGGATTTTCCCTATCCCGCGCGGGCGCTTTTTTCCATTTCAGAAAGCGGCGGACTCGTCGCCGGAGCGTATGCGGGCGAACGGTTGGCGGGCTTCTCAGCAGCCTGGCTGGGCCTCGCTCCCGACAATCAGCAGTGGTATCTGCACAGCCAATTGCTGGGAGTCCGAGACCAGTATCGTCGCCTCAACGTCGGTTATCGGCTCAAACTGTATCAGCGGGATTTCGCTCTGAAGCGCGGCTTGGACCGCATCCGCTGGACATTCGACCCGTTGCAGGCGGTCAACGCAAACTTGAACCTCCGCAAATTGGGCGCCGTCGTGCAGACTTATCGGCCCAACTATTTTGGAAGCGCGGCAAGCCGTTTTAACCGGGACGCGGAGACCGATCGAGTCTGGGCCGAATGGCTCATCGACAGTCGGCTGGTGGAACGAAGGCTCCAAGGAGGAACGGCTTCGCCCGCGTCATTGGACGAGACCCTCCTGATCAACCGGACTGTAGAGCGCCGGACGGACGATCGACGTCTTTTGCAGCCCGAGTCCTGGAAGCCGGGTCTGCGGGAGCCTAAGCTGTTGCTTGAGATCCCGGATTCCTTCGATCATTTGCGGGTGGAGGACGCAGAATTGGCGCGGGATTGGCGCATCCACCTTCGCGAAGCATTTCTCTTCTATCTGGCGGACGGATATCGCGCCGTGGATTTTCTTTCCTTGCGGGCGGGCGATCGCCGGCGCAATGCCTACCTCCTCTCGAACAGGCCGTTGGAGGAGCTTCTGAACGGAGACTGAGGCGGGCGGATCATCCCACGCCGCACCCGAACCGGTCGGCTTCAATCCGACCGGAAGAGCGGCTCTTCGCGCAGCGCCGCACGGGCTGCGAAAAGCGCGCCCATTTCGGCGCTTTCGGCGGCAGGAATCAGCACGACTCCGGGAATCGTCCCCTGCAGGTGCTCGGCGAAAGGTCCGCGCACCTGATCCGAACGAAAGACTCCCCCGGAAGTTGCGACCAGGCAATGCTCCTCCATCTTCAACCGTCGAACGACTGCGGCGGCCATTCGGGAAAGCTCCCCCGCAGCCTCTCGAATGAGCCGGACCGCCGCCTCGTCGCCTTCCCGAGCGGCTTCCAGAATCAGTGGAAACAGCGAGGCGATCCTGGCGGGACTAAAAGGGCCGGAGTACAAGATGGGGATCATTTCCTCGAGACTTTCCAAATACATTTCCCGCATGAGCTTTTCCGCGATCGCGGTCATCCCGGCCCGCCCATCCATATGCCGCAGCGCTTCGGCGACTCCCTTTCGTCCGATGTCGAACCCGCTTCCCTCATCCCCGGCCAGGAACCCCCAGCCTCCGGCGCGAGCCGTTTCGCCGGCGGAGTTGACGCCAAAGGCCACCGAACCCGTTCCGGAAATGACGATAGCGCCGGGCCGGCATTCGGTGGCGCCGGCAAGCGCGGTGAATGCGTCGATTTCGACGCGGATTTTGGCGGCGGGAACGATTTCCCGCAGCGCCTTTTCCATCGTTCGGCGATCCCGGGGCCTGGAGGCGCCCGCCAGCCCCGCGCACACGGCGCCGACCGATGAGGCCTCCACCCCGGCAGCCGCAAGCGCCTCTTGCACGGCCGCCCGTAACGACACCTTGGCGGTATAAATCCCTTCCGACAGATAATTGGAAGGACCGCCGCTTCCCCGTCCCAGCACCAGGAGGTTTTCATCGGACAGCAAACAGGCCGTCTTTGTGCCTCCGCCGTCGATGCCAAGCAGATAGCCGCCGCTCATTTCCGACGAGTCTATCATCTCGGGAGGCCGGCGCGGACTCGCTTCGCGCCATCACGGAGCCTGCGCCAGGCTCGAGTCCAATTCCGGAGGGGGCTGAAAAACGCGGTTCAGATTGCCTCCCGTCCTGGAAGCCTATAGTATGACCGCCCATGGGGTTCACCGGGTTGGACTATCTGATTCTGGTCCTGTATTTGGCCGGAACGGTCGCCTTCGGCGCCTACCTGGGACGGGGCAACAAAGACATCAACGACTACTTCCTCGGCGGAAAGAAAATGCCCTGGTGGGCTATTTCCTTTTCCATCGTCGCAACGGAAACCAGCACGTTGACCTTTATCGGCGCCCCCACCATCGCCTATGCGGGCAATCTGGCCTTCCTGCAGGTAGCCGCCGGATATCTCATTGGAAAAGTTCTGGTCAGCTTCGTCCTGATTCCAGGCTACTTTCGAGGCGAGATTCAGACGGCTTACGAAATCTTGAACGAACGCTTCGGCGGCCGCGTACGACGGCTTTCCGCCCTGCTCTTTCAAACGACCCGCATGCTGGCGGACGGGGTCCGACTCTTCGCTACGGCCCTGGTGCTGGGCGTGGTCACCCAGATGTCGGACGTCACGACCATCGTCATCATCGGACTCGTCACCATTCTATACACCTATTACGGCGGAATGACGGCGGTGGTGTGGAACGACGTCATCCAGCTGCTGATCTATCTGGCGGGCGCGGGCATCGCTTTTTATCTCATCCTGGAGGGGATTCCGGGCGGATGGTCGGAGGTGGCCGCCGTGGCCGCGCCCGATCGGAAGCTGCAATGGATCGACTTTCGTTGGGACCTCTCGATTCCCTACACTTTCTGGTCGGGGCTGATCGGCGGCGCTTTCCTGACCTTCGCCACACATGGCACCGACCAGATGATGGTGCAACGCTACCTCGCTTGCGGAGATCGGAAAAAAAGCCAGCTGGCCCTCATCGTCAGCGGTGTGTTCGTCATCTTTCAATTCCTGCTTTTTCTGTTGATCGGAGTGCTCCTGTTCGCCTTCTATCGGCATTTCCCCATGACGACGCAGATGACGCAGAACGATCAGATTTTTCCGATCTTCATTGTGGAGCAGATTCCCAGCGGGGTCAGCGGGTTCATCATCGCCGCCGTCTTCGCCGCCGCCATGTCGAGTCTCAGCAGCTCGCTGAATTCGCTTGCATCGTCGGCCGTCAATGACTTTTATCGCCCCTTTTTCAAGCCCGGCGCAGATTCCGGACATTACCTGATGGTCTCGCGGGTCTTGACGCTGATGTGGGGCGTTCTGCTGATGGGAGTCGCTTTTCTGGCGCGGAGCTGGGGCGACGTGCTGGAAGTGGGCCTCACCATCACCAGCATCACGATGGGAAGCATCCTGGGGATTTTCCTGCTGGGGACGCTGACCCGCCGGACGCGGGAATCGGCCGGGCTGGCGGCCATGGCGGCCGGGCTGGCGGCCATGCTGGGCGTCGTTTACCTGACGGCGTTGGCCTGGCCGTGGTACGTGCTGGTGGGGACTTTCGTCACCTGCGCGACAGGGTTGACGGCGGAGCGGATTCTGCAGGCCTTCGCGCCGAAGGGCTAACCCGCATTTTTCACACGGGTCCAGCGCCGCAGCAGGAGACCTGTGAAAAATGCGGGCTAAAGTGACCGAGCGGCGCCGACCGCGCCTCAGAATCCGTCGGTTTTTCCAGTCCCCGTTACGACTACGCCGATGACGGTCGAATCGAACGCCCGGGCCAGCGTCCACTGACCCAGATCGTCCTGGAACAGCTTCGGTTCCGAAACCTCTTCATAGACTGGAAACAACGCCATCGTCGCCGGGTGCGTAACGCCGGAAGCCTGCGTGCTCAGAGCCATCAGTTCAGCGTAGGAATACCGCGCTTCGGGATCCTCATCCAATTCCGCCGGAACCAGGACGAAGAAATCGCGAAACTGGCTGACGCCCATATGGTTTCCGTCGGCCGGCTGCACCTGGTAGCGAAGCGTGTAGACTCCCGGGGAGACTCGATTCGCCTTGTAATCCAGCCACTCGACCTGAAACTCCACGACTCCCAACAGATCGCCGTTCGATAGTTTCGAGAAATTCACGCCGAGCTGGCTGGATGCCGACTCCGCTTCCGGCGGGTCCCTCCGAAACCAGAAGGTTGCTTCGACCTCCCCTTCGACGCGGATTTGATGCGCATCCTGTTCGAGGATTTCGCTGACGGCCGCCGACAGGTTCGTCGGCGGCGCGGTCGCATGCACGGTCAAATCGGCGGCCACGGCGCTTGAGAACGCCGCCACAAGCAGCGCCGCCGCTGGAAAGAATCCCCATTTTCCGTTCATAAAAGGCGCTCCTCGCCCTGATTTGAATTGAAATTTCAAACCGCCGTTCCGGGCTGGACGCGCGAAACCGTCAAACAGAAAGTCCAATGGCGGTCACTCCCGACGTGTTGAGAACGGCTCAACGAGCAAAGCTGCCGATAAAGGCGCTCCGCTTGTCCGGGCTGCTCCACGTCGAGTTCAGCCCCTGACCGGAAAATCGGTGAACCAGCGTGTAAGCGGGAGTCGCCGAGTCGAGTTCGATCAGCGGCGGATAGTAGACGCTCTCGTTCCCGCAATGAATGTCGTGATGGCTCAGGGCCCGGGTTTCCAGACGGGCGAAATCTCCGGCCGTTAAGGCTGCGAACCCGCGGCTCTGCGAGGTCTCCATTGCGATGGGAACGGCCTTGACCCAGACTACGTCGTCCAGCAGGCCTTCGGCCATTTTCCGGGCGAAGCGAACCAGGCCTTCCTGTTGCCTGGGGTCGGCCGAATCGTCTACCAGAATCACCGACGAAGCCGGAAGATGATCGGAATGCGGATCGCCCAGCGTGGCGCTGGCGCGGACGACGGCCACTACTTTCAGACCGTCCAGCGAGATTCCGTCCCAGCTTCCCTGGCGGATCTTCCAGCCCAGGATGGCTTCCTTCCCAGTCAGATTGACTTCGCCATTGGCAAAGCAGGGTCCGGTCCAAACGTCTGCCGTTCGGACTTCGACGTATTCTCCAGAAATCGAAGCAAGCGCGGGACTCAGCAGTCCGACCAATAGGCAAAAACTGACGATCAGTGGCTTTTTCATTTTCAAATCATCTCCTGGTTCCAATCGAGACTCGTTGAATCAGTTCGTTGGAACCATTCTATCGAATGCGGCCGTCGAGCTCAATTCGCGCCCCCACTGGACCGCAACCCGTCCCTCCGGAGGACACCGCCACCTCGCCGCTCGGCGGGCGCGTCAGCGCGCTTCGAAGCAGCTTCGCCCCGGACGACAACGCTCCGCATCGGCCACCTGTCCGTCCGGACCCAGGCAATTCATGCTGTGAGTGCACCAGAAGAACCCGTCGCTGGTGTTGGGAATGGTCGGATCCGGCGCCACATTGACGAACATTCCTTTGGACCGAAGCCTCTTGCAGAGCTTTTTCACTTTCTGATCCGCCATATCTGCTTACTCCTCAACGCCGGCGGCGAGCAGCAGAGCGCGCCGAACGGCGGTTTTCGCCAGACGGACTTTGTAGCGGTTTCGACTCAGGGGCCGGGCGCCTTCAACTGCCGCCTCCGCCGCTTCGCCCGCCGTCTCGGAATTGAGCGACTTGCCTTTCAACCCGGTAGCGGCCCGGTCAGCTCCCCACGGGACAGGCGCCACGTGCCCCATCACAATGGAAGCTTGCTCTACCCGGTCGCCGTTCCAGGTCAGGGCGACGGAAGCCGTCGCCAGCGGCCAGTCCAGCGCCTCCTTCTGCCGCACTTCATAAGTGGCGTTGCTCGGACTACCGGGAGGCAGGAGGACCGCCGTCACCAACTCGTTGGCCGCCAGCCGATGCTCTCTTTCCTCCTCCGAGCCCGGGATGCGATAGAAATCCGCTACTGCAGCCTTGCGGACTCCATCAGGGCCGAAGATTTCGATCTCAGCCCCCAAAGCCTGCAGCGCCGGCGCCAGGCTGGACGGGCTTACGAAATAGGCGGGGCCGTCGTTTCCCAAAATGGCGTGATACCGATTGTCGCCCTTCAGGACCATCGACTCGCCGCCTTGCAGGGCCAGCAGGCCAAAGCCGTTTCGAAAGTACCAACAGCGGGGGCGCTGGCACAAGTCGCCGCCCACGGTCCCCATGTTTTGAATCTGCGGACTGCGGATTCCTTCAGCCGCCTGGGCGAGGGAAGGAAAACCTTCCATCAGCTCCGAGTGGCGCCGCAGATCGCGAATCGTCGTCAGAGCGCCGATTCGCCAGCCCCCTTCGGGCCGGCGGGCTACTCCCCGCAATTCGTCGATCTTCTTGATGCTGACCAGGCAATCCGGGGAAGCGCCGTCGTCCTTCATCAAACTGAGCAGGTCGGTGCCGCCGGCCAGGATGGCCGGGGCCGATCGCCCGCTCAGCAGGCGAACCGCCT
Source organism: Acidobacteriota bacterium (assembly GCA_035514675.1). Lineage (GTDB taxonomy): Bacteria > Acidobacteriota > UBA6911 > RPQK01 > JAPXNP01 > DATKAT01. Next base: position 8,142 of record DATKAT010000072.1, read on the forward strand.
GTTCCTTGTTCGAAGCTTCGGCAAACTCAAAGGATTTCATCAGGCAACTCCTCCTTTCTCGATCGCCTCCAGCACGCGTTCCGGAGTCAGCGGCAGGTGCGGCACCCGGACGCCGATGGCGTTGGCGACGGCGTTTGAAATGGCGGCGCCGGGAGAGATCACGGGAGGCTCTCCGAGTCCGATCACTCCGCGCTCATCGTAGCCTTCTCCCTGCATCATGTGAACGACGAGCTCGCCAACGTCGCCGATGCCCGGCAACTTGTAGAATTCCATCTCGGCGTTCAACATCCGGCCGGAGACCGGGTCGATGATCTTCTCCTCGGTCAGCGCATATGCGATCCCCATGATCAGTGCGCCATACACCTGGCTGCTGGCCGTCAGCAGATCGACCACCAGGCCGCAATCCTGAACGGCGACAATCTTGTTCAGCTTGACGACGCCGGTCTCGACGTCGACCGAAACGTCCGCCATCTGAACCCCGCCGGCTCCGCTGTCGGTCAAGCGGCCCGGTCCGGGATTGGCGCCGGCGACCGTCAGCGGCGCCACGCCCAACAAACCGGCGGCCTGTTCCCAGGAAAGCCCTCGCTCCGGGTTGGTTTTCAGAAAGATCCGACTTTCGGCGGCCTCCAGCTCGTCGGCTGGAACCTCCAGCTCCTCAGCCACCTTCTCCATGAGTTCCGCGAGCGCCGTCTGAGACGCTCTTCGAACCGCTGACGACACGCCGCCCACCGTCGTGCTTCCTCCGGAAGCGCCGGAGGCCGGGAAGCGACTGTCACCGATGTGGACCTTTATCCTGTCGACGGGAAGACCCAACGTCTCAGCCACGACGATTGCGATTACGGTCCTGGTTCCCGTGCCCAGATCCTGGCTGGCGGTTCGGATCTGAACGGAGCCGTCCGGATGCACCACCAGCTCGCAGTTGCTTTGATGCCCCTGGCCTCCCCACGTGTGCAGCGACAGACCTAAGCCTTGACGTACGGAGCCTTTGCCGGACTCGCCGCGCGGACTCCAGCGCCTCTTCCAGTCCATCAACTCGGCGGCGATCTCGAATTCCTCCCGATACGTCTCGGCTCGAGGTCCGGTCAGCTGCAGGTTCTTGTTGAAGAAATCGAGCGGGTCCATTCGCAGCGCGGCCGCCAGATCCTCCAACGCCGCCATCGTAACCAGGCACGCCTGCGGATGATTGGGCGCCCTCCAGGCTCGCGAGCTGGCGATATTGGTGACGACGGAGGAATGGGCGTGCTTTCGATTGGGAACTTGAAAGACGTACGGTAAGGGCGGACTTCCGGCGCCCCCCAGGCCTCCCGATCCCCAGGATCGGGAGGACCAGGCCGTCAAGTTCCCCTCTGCGTCGGCTGCCACCTCGACTTCAGCGAAAGTTGAGGGCCGGTCGCCGGCCACCGTCAGCTCCGCATCCCTCTCCAGCATCAGTTTGACCGGCGCCCGCGCTTCCCTCGCCATTCGGGCGCACTCGACGCCCCATCGGTCGACGCTGAACTTGGAGCCGAAGCCGCCGCCCATATAGTCGGTCAAGACCCGAACGTTGGCGGCGGGAATTTCAACCCCTTCGGCAAACTGTCCCGGAAGTCCGGTCACTGCTTGAGTCGACGCCCAGGCCGTCAGGTTCTGTTCGCCTTCCCATTCGCACACCTGTCCGTGGGGCTCCAGCGAACAATGGGCCACCGAATAGAGTCCGTAATAACCTTTTGCGCGAGTGGCAGCGCTCGAAAAGGCGCCGTCCGGGTCTCCGGTGACCTGCTCGCTCCCTTCGCTGACCTCGGCAGCGCTGTCCTTGTCTTCCTCCGTGACGAAATGCTCCAGCACTTCGTACTCAATCCGTATGGCGCCTACGGCGTCGCGGGCGATTTCCTCCGACGTCGCCGCGACGAACGCGATCTCGTCCAGCGCCCATTTGATTTCGGTGCCTTCCCCCTGAACCACGCGCACCGAGCGGACGCCCGGCATCGCTTCAGCCGGCGAGACGTCGATCGAGACGATCCGCGCGTGGGCGTGGGGACATCGCAGCACCGCTGCGTAAAGCATTCCGGGGCGATTGACGTCATACGAGTAACGAGCGACGCCGGTGACTTTGGCCGGACCGTCGATCCGGGCGACCTTTTCTCCGATCCATTTCGCATCATCCGATTTCGGCCAGCTGAATTCAGGCATCGCGCTCCCCCTTTCCGGTCAGCTCCAGCAAGGCCTCTCGAATGCCGGCATAGGTGCCGCAGCGGCAGAGATTGCCGCCCAGGCCTTTTTCAATCTCTTTTCGAGTCGCCTTCGGGTGTTCATCCAAAAACGCCTTGGCGACGACCACAAAACCCGGCGTGCAGAAACCGCACTGCAGGGCGTCATGCTTGACAAAGGCGCTCTGTACGGGATGCAGCCGATCGGGGGTTCCCAGGCTTTCGACGGTTTCGATTTCCAACCCCTGCGCATCGATCGCCAGCACCGAACAGGCGTAGACCGCCTTGCCGTCCAACAAGATCGTACAGGCCCCGCAGGTTCCCCGGTCGCAAACCCGTTTGGCTCCGGTAATGTCCAGACGATTTCTCAAGGCATCCAACAGCGTCACGCGCGGCTCCAACTCGAGGCGATGGCTCCGACCGTTGATTTTCAGTTCAATCGGCGCCGGACCCGGCCCTACGAAGGCGTCCATTTCCGCGGTCTCTCCGCGCGCCTGCGTCAGAAGTCCGGTCGATAATGCCCCCGCCGTGCTGTTGCGGAAAAAGTCGCGGCGAGAAATGCCCGGAGCCGGGATGTCGGATTTTCGATCCTTTCCCATTCGGTCCTCCTTAACACGAGGTGGTTGACAGTTTGAGCCTGCCTCCCATGCCGGGAAACCAGCACTGCGGAGGCGAAGCGGGCGGCCCGTTCGACAGGC
>DATKAT010000073.1:0-3972 GCA_035514675.1 Acidobacteriota bacterium
AGTTCGTCCAGGTCCTGTTCGACGGAGATCTGCCATTGCTGCAGGAAAGCGGGATGGACTTCCTGGTCGATGACGTGAAGCACGATGAAGGAGGCGTCGAAGCGATCGGCCAGCTCGCGGGCTCTGCGGGCCGCCTGTTGAGAATGGACGGAAAAGTCGTAAGCGGCCAGAATCTTTTCGTACTTCGGGCGGTCGCGGTATTCCTCCCTCCGGTCGTTGACCGTCAGGACCGGGCAAGCCGCATATCGGACCACTTTTTCCGCTGCGCTTCCCATAAAGAAGTGCGCCAGGCCGGATCGACCGTGCGTTCCCATAACGACCAGATCGATCTTGCGCTCCTCCACAAAGTTGAGAATCCCCTCCGGAGCCGAAACTTCGCGGATGATCTCGGTTCGCAGGGGGTGATTCCGCGTGAAGTCGTCGCAGAAATCTTCCATCTGGCGATCCAGCGCAGTGATGTAGCGGCTTTCGTCCAGAAACTGAAACTCCGGTCGATTCGGATCGTCGGCAAACAGGGTCCGCACGTGCAGCAGCGTTACGTCCGCCTCAAATCGCCGGGCGATCTCCAGAGCGTGCGGGACTGCGGCGCGAGACGAGTCTGAGAAGTCGGTGGGGACAAGGATGCTCTTCCATTCCATTTGCCCCCATCATATCGCGGCCGGCGGGATTGCGAAATCGCACTCCCGGAAAAATTGGGAAAGGGGCGGGAGGAGTCTTTAAGTTCCAGGTTTCAGGTTTCAAGTTCATGGTTCCGAGTTCCGAGTTCGAAGTTTCAGGCTTCTTTGGGTAAGGAACGGATCGATCGCTGTTGAACGGTAGAAGGGGCGCTGCCTATGTCTCTCGTTGCGCTCGGCAGCTCAATTGTCGGAGCGACGCGCCCGCCTCGGGCGCGTTGATTTGAGGCAGACCGCCCGGCTGAACCCAGGAACCGCCTGCTGCACGCCTTCCGTCAACGGGCTCCGAAGCGGCGCCCGTTGCTCCGACATCCGGCGTTGAAGCCTTTTCGCTTTCGGCAGGACCGCCGCCGCAGAAGGGCAATGGCAGTATCTTCCGAACTCTCGAATCCTGAAACCTGAAAACCTGAAACCTGGAACTAAGAAGTCGCGGCCGCCTGGACGCCGCCTCCGGGAGGGCAATGGAAGCCTTCGGCCGCCAGCGCCCGCTCCAGCCCGTGCAGGAAGTAGAGGACGTTTCGCATGCGGCTGCTTTCGCCCATGAGTCCGACCCGCCAGACGCGACCTTTCAGCGAGCCGAGTCCGCCGCCGATTTCCAGGTTGAAGTCGCGCAGCAGTCTGGCGCGGACGCGCTCGTCGTCGACCCCTTCGGGAATCGTTACGGTGTTAAGGCTCCAGAGCCTGAATTTGGGCTGCACGTACATCCGCAGCCCCATCGCCTCGATGCCGGCGACGAGGGCCAGATGGTTCCGCTCATGACGCCTCCAACGCTCCTCCAGCCCCTCTTCGACGGCTTCCTGCAGCGCCGCCAGCAGAGCGTAATTCATCGAAATCGGCGCGGTGTGGTGGTAGGTGCGCTCGGATCCCCAATAGTTCTGCACCATCGACAGATCGAGATACCAGCTTTGAACCCGACTCTTCCGATTCGCGAGCCGCTCGGCCGCGCGTTGGGAAACCGTCAAGGGAGCCAGTCCGGGCGGGCAGCTCAGGCACTTCTGCGTTCCGCTGTACGCGATGTCCAGCCCCCAGTCGTCGATTCGAAGCGGCAGCCCGGCCAGGGAAGTGACCGCATCGACCAGCAGCAAAGAACCCGTTTCATCGCAGATCCGCCGTACCGGTTCCAGAGGGGTCAGCACGCCTGTAGAAGTTTCGGCGTGAACGACGGCAACGACCCTGGGATTCGATTTGCGGGCCGCCGACCGCAATTCGTCCAGATCCAGCGGTTGACCGAAGGGCGCCTCCACTACTTCGACCCGCGCCCGGCAACGGCGGGCGACTTCGGCCATCCGTTGCCCGAATACGCCGTGAACGCCCACCAGTACGGAGTCGTCAGGCTCCAGGAAATTGACCAGGGCCGCCTCCATTCCAGCGCTGCCGGTTCCCGATACGGGAAGGGTCAGGCGGTTGGAGGTCAGGAAGACTTGCCGCAGCAGTTCCTGGATTTCGCTCATCAAGGACAGGAAATCCGGATCTAGATGTCCCAGCAGAGGTCGGGCGATGGCCTCCCGGACGCGAGCGCTGACATTTGAGGGCCCCGGGCCCATGAGAAGTCGTTCGGAATATCTGCCGTCGGGTTTCACGTCCGACATCATACGCGGACTGGAGCGGAATGGGAATCGGGACTGGGTGCTGGGTGCTGGGTGCTTAGTGCTTAGTGCTTAGTGCTTAGTGCTTAGTGCTTAGTGCTGGGGTGCGATTTTGCGAGAATGTGAAGATTTCGCATTTGTCAAGGCCAGACCGCAGGAACGTGCCGCACCCTTGCGGGCGCTCTCGAACTTTTTGGGGACGGCCTGCACCCAGCCCTGACGGACTGGGCTAAAAACTGCCGGCCTTGCGGCCTCATTTCGGCCCTCCGGCTCATCGAACCGCCTTAAGAAGAACGAAGAACGAAAAACGCGGAACGAAGAACGCGCAACCAGCTCAGCCTGCGATAAACGACGCGCGGGTCCACCACTCGCTGTCCGAGTAGTTGTGCTGGAGTTTTTTCCAGTTCTTCATCAGCCCCTGTTTCGAACCGTTCAACAGTTCCGCCACTCCAGCCCAGTACAGGCCTTCGGACGCGGCCGGAACGTCGGAAAACTCCTTTTCTACGGATGCGAACAGTTGGGCGGCTTTTTCGTAATCCTTCTGAACGTACGCGGCGAAACCGCGTGCCATGTCGAATTCAGCCCGCAATTCCTCTGCAGGGAAGTAGCCGATTTTGCGTCGCAGCTCGAATCCGTCTGGCGTCAGCCAGATGAAGGTGGGGGTCCAGATCTGCCGGAATTCTTTAGCCCGGCGTTGAATTTCATCGGTCGGCTCGGCAGTGTTGAACTGAACGGGAACGGAGAATCTGGAGATGGCTTCTGAAATTTTCTCTTGTGGATACGTCACGGCATCCATATGTTCGCAGCCGCCTCAACCGGGCAGCTTGGCGAAGTCGACAAACACGAGCTTGTCCTGCTTTTCAGCCTCCATTTTCGCTTTTTCCAGATCGGTTTCCCATTGAATCTTCTTGTTTTGGGCCATCGCCTGCCTTCTCCTATGAAAGGTTTAAAACATTGAATTCAAACAACATCTAGCCCGCATTTCTCACACTGCCTCTACTGCGGCGACGGATAACGCCGCGCCTGCTGCGTTACCGCTCCTCCGCCTGCTCGACGTACTGCACGAGTACGATTGCGCGGGCCATCGTCGCGCGCCTTGCATCCGCGCCGCTCTCCGTCGCCTCGCTACGAACCAGTGTGAGAAATGCGGGCTAGAACCATTATATGAATCGCTCCGGGAGCATTCAAACGGAGGGCGGGTTGGAGTCGACGCCCGGCGTCGCGCCGGCGAGCCTCGGCGGAAAGGAATGAGGCGGGAGGCTAAATCCGGATATTGCACGCAGATCCTGCTGCGGCGACGCAGGCGATGCTGATGCATCGTCCAGGAGCCGCAACGACCGAGACGGGCCTGCGCCGCCCGCAACCCTCCGGGCAACAGGGGTTTGCGGCCCCCCGGACTGCGTTGCTCGTCGTCGACGATGCACCGGCATCGCCTTCCTCCTCGCGCCTTGCCGGCTGACCGCAGATCCCTGTTGCACGACGCACCAGGACTTCGATCACGGGCTGCATAGAGCGGCAACGCAGCAGGCGCGTCGTTATCCTTCGCCGCAGTAGAAGCAGTGTGAGAAATGCGGGTTAGGGCTTCAATCTCCGAATGAAATACCGAGTGATCGCACGGCGCGGACTCTTTCACCTTCGGGATCGACCAGTCGCTCATGCGCGACCGCGTCACGGATCCAAACGGAATCGATCTGGCCGCAGCGGAGAGAGAC
>DATKAT010000074.1:0-2722 GCA_035514675.1 Acidobacteriota bacterium
CGCTGAGTCAGATCAACCGGAAGAACGTGTCTGAGCTGCAACTGGCGTGGACTTACCGCACGGGCGACGCTCCCCCCGGAGTCCGATCCGAGATCCAGTGCAATCCGCTGATCGTGGACGGAGTGCTGTACGGCACGTCCCCGGCGTTTGGCGCGTTTGCGCTCGACGCCCGAACCGGTGAAGAGATCTGGAAGTTTCAACCCTTCGACGACCAGTCGCGTGATCAGGGTCTGCTGGTCAACAGAGGCGTCCACTATTGGGAGGACGGCGACGAACGGAGGATTTTCTATTCAGCCCGCCACTTTCTGCTGGCGCTGGACGCTCGCACCGGTCGGCCCGTCGAGGCGTTCGGAACCGGCGGCCGGGTCGATCTGAGAACCGGACTGGATCGCGACCCGGAAAGGATTTTCGTGGCCGCCACTTCCCCAGGCGCTGTTTTCGAGGATTTGATCATCCTGGGAACGCGGGTTTCCGAAGGTCCGGATGCGGCGCCCGGCGACATCCGCGCCTTTGACGCGCGCAGCGGTCAGGTTCGCTGGACGTTTCGCACTGTCCCGGCGCCGGACGAATACGGCGCGGAAACCTGGCCGCCCGACGCCCGCCGGCAAGTCGGCGGCGCCAACTCCTGGGCGGGGATGAGCCTGGATCCCGAAAGAGGCGTCGTTTACATTCCCACCGGTTCGCCCGCCTTCGACTTTTACGGAGGAAATCGAAAGGGTCGCAATCTCTTCGGGAACTGCATCCTGGCCCTCGATGCGCGGACCGGCGAGAGGATCTGGCACTACCAGATCGTGCGTCACGACCTGTGGGACCGCGATCTGCCGGCGCCCCCCAATCTGGTCACCATCCAGGTCGACGGCCACCCCAGGGACGTAGTTGCTCAGATCACTAAATCCGGGCACGTATTCGTTCTGGATCGGGACACGGGCGAGCCGGTTTTTCCGATCGAGGAGATCGCCGCACCCCCTTCCGACCTGGAGGGCGAGGAGGCCTGGCCCACGCAGCCCCTGCCATTGAAGCCTCCGGCGTTTTCCCGACAGCGGTTCACGGAGGCCGAGATCACTCGGCGCACCCCGGAAGCCTATGCCGCCGTCAAGGCTCGCTTCGATCAGGGACTGCGCACCGGCGAGCCCTTCATTCCTCCCAGCCGAGAAGGGACCGTCATCTTTCCCGGATTCGATGGCGGCGCCGAATGGGGCGGAGCGGCCTTCGATGCGGAAACCGGGGTCCTCTACGTCAACTCCAACGAAATGCCGTGGATTCTGGCTATGGTTCGCGTCATCCCGCCGGGAGATCGCGGTTTCCTTTCCCGCGGAGAGGTTCTGTACCGCACCCATTGCGCCACCTGCCATGGGATCGATCGGATCGGCGATCCGGCGATCGTGCCCACGCTGGAAAACCTGCACGAGAGATCAAGCCCGCACGAACTCTTTCGACTGTTTGAGTACGGAAGCGGTCAAATGCCTGCATTTCAGAACCTGACGCCGGAGGAGCAGAACGCCATCGCGGTTTACCTGCTGCGGGCGGACTTGGAGCGGCCGCCGGAAAAAGTCGCCGAAATCGAGGCGGACCCGCCGCAGGAGCCGCCCGAAATTCTCTACACGAACACGGGATGGCATCGATTTCTGGATCCGGATGGCTATCCGGCCATCACTCCCCCCTGGGGTCAGTTGACAGCCATCGACCTGAACCGCTCGGAGATCGTCTGGCAGGTCCCGTTCGGAGAGTTTCCTGAACTGACCGCGCAGGGCCATCCCCTGACCGGCAGCGAAAACTACGGCGGTCCCGTAGTGACTGCGGGCGGGCTCCTGTTTATCGCCGCCACGCGCGACGAAAAATTCCAGGCGGTCGACAAGGCCACCGGCGAAACCCTTTGGGAATATCAGTTGCCGGCAGCAGGCTACGCCACCCCCTCCGTCTACGAGGTCGGCGGACGACAGTTCGTCGTAATCGCTGCGGGCGGAGGGAAGCTGGGAACGAAGTCGGGAGACGCATATCTGGCGTTCGCTCTGCCCGAATAAGCGATCGGCTGGTCAACCCCCGCCGCGGCGCCGCCTTCCGCTTTCTGGACGCCATCGCCCTCCGCCGATAAGATGGGCGCCGTTTTGAAAATCAAAGTACAGCTGGCGGGCCTTCTCCTGGGCCCCTCAGCGTTCATGGCAGTGCTGGCGCTTCCCCTTTCGGACGCTCTGACGCCTCCGGCCAGGATCGTCCTGGCCGCTACGGCATGGATGGCCGTGTGGTGGGTCACTGAAGCGCTGCCGATTTACGCGACGGCTCTGCTTCCGCTGGCGCTGTTTCCGCTGCTTGCGGTCAATTCGGCGGCAGACGTTTCCCGCTCCTATATGGATCCCAACATCGTCCTGTTCATGGGAGGATTCTTCCTCGCGGCTGCACTCCAGAAATGGCGTCTGCACAAGCGGATCGCTTTGAACGTGCTGGCTCGCATCGGCGACGACTCCGGCAGACTCATCGCCGGCTTCCTCCTGGTGACCGCCCTGCTCTCTATGTGGGTCAGCAACACCGCCACTGCATTGATGATGCTTCCCATCGCAATTGCAGTCATCGAAGATTTGCAGACGCGGGGCTTAAAGGAAAAATCGCGTCTTCCGGCATTGCTGATGCTGTCGGTGGCCTACGGAGCGAGCATCGGCGGCGTGGCGACCTTGATCGGCACGCCTCCGAATATCGTCCTGGCCGCGCAGTACAAATCGCTGTTCCC
>DATKAT010000075.1:0-3760 GCA_035514675.1 Acidobacteriota bacterium
AAGCAGGTGTTTGAGCAGCTCCTCAGCCAGCCGCCCCAGGGCCAGGGACGCTTCGTTGTCGGGAGTCCACTTCTGGTCTTCGGATTCCTGGGCGAAGAGGCTCAGAACGACGTCTCCTCTGGGGCTAAACACGATTCCGACGTCGTTTCGAACGCGGTTCAGGGCTCCGGACTTGTGGGCGACCTCGACGTCGGTCCATTCGGGACCGACCAGGAGGCGGGGGATCTGATCGCGATCGCGCTGCTGGCGCAGAATAGCCATCATTTCGTGGGAAGCCTCCGCATCGACAATTTCCCCGCGGTAGAGCTTTTCAAACAGCAGCCTCATTTCACGGGGAGTGGTCGCTCCCAGACCGAACCTGGCGCGCTCGGGAGGAAGGTCTTCCGGATCGGGGCGAAATACTTTCCGATTCAGAAAAGTCCGCTCGAATCCGCACTGAATCAGCCGCTGATTCACGGCGTCCACTCCCACCCGATCGATCAACATGTTGGTAGCCGTATTGTCGCTTAGAGCGATCATCAGGACCACGGCGTCCCGAACCGTTATCTGCAAACCCGGCGACAGGTCCTGCAGAATGCCGGCGCCCGGAGCCTGGTTCGACTCGGTGTAGACGATTGGATCGGTCAAGGCCAGGCGTCCCTCCCGAGCCTGCGCGAAGACTTCCACCATCAGAGGGACCTTGATGACGCTGGCGGTCTGCACCTGTGCGCCGGCATCGTGTTCGAGCAGTTCTCCGGTTTTCAGGTTCCTCGCCGAAAAGTAAATCCGGCCGGAAAACCGGTCCACGATGGAGCGGACCGACGGCGGGATCTCCGCCGCGGCTTGCTGGGAGGCGTGGCTCTTCGATCCGGAATTCGCGACCCATCCTTCAGCGGGGCACAAAATGAGAAGGAAACAGATTCCGAGCATTGGAATTCCTTTCAGGAAATGAACCTTTCCAGACGCTTCGCTCACCAGGCTCCCGAACCGGCCTCCGAAAAACGCCGCTGTTCGCCGAATCGTTCACTCACTTTAAGCGCGAAAGTTTTCCTGCGTCAAGCGCTGCAGCCGCCCCGAGCGACGATATGAGTTCCGGTCGAAAGCTACGACCATGCCCGGGGAATCGAATCGTCAAGAAAGTTTTCCGCCTGAGCGTCATGGATCGACCTTGCCAAGCCCCCGCCGAATCGCGATCTCTACGGGCGAATGGTCGCCGGCCTCCCGATTCAGGCGAAAGGGTTCCGCGGGATAGAGCGGAGGCTGGGCCATAAATCGCGGGGCCGAACCGCGATGGGGCTGTGCGGCGTGAACCAGAAAAGGGTGGCACAGGTACACGTCGCCGGCGGTCCCGGTGGCAAGCGCCTCCGGTCGATCCCGGGTTGGAGACACGTCCATCGCCGACAAGCCCGCCTCGCCGGCTGGTTCAAGAATTTTCGCCACGTCTTGGTGGGATCCGACCCGGATGCGAGTCGGAGCGTCCAACTCGCCTACATCGGAGAACAGAAACAGCATCAACAGGGCTCGCCCGCGGGACTGCACGTTCACGCGCCAGGTCAGGTAGTTCTCCGGGTCGGAATCCTCCGCAGCAAAGCTTGCATCCACGTGCCAGCCCGCATCGCCCGGCTCCTCCGGACTCGGGAAACGCACCGGAAACGTGCCCAGACTAGTTCGAGGCGCCCAGCGTCCGCGCCCGACGAGCTGATCGAAAGCGCCTCGAAGCCGCGGCGTGTTGGCCGCCAGCCGAAACGGTTCCTGTCCATAGTCGCCAAGCCGTATCACGGGCCGGGTCCAGGTCGCCGGGTCGTCGGGATCGCAACCCGTGTCCCGCCACAGGATGGCGCGCCCCTGTTCGGCCAGTTCTCGGGGAAACGCCCGCTCCAGTCGGACGAAGCCGCCTTCGATGAATTGCTGAACTTCAGGGTCTTTAAGGGGCTGCGGCGACATGGCGTTGGGAGGGGATACAAAGTTCAAAGTTCATCGTTCAAAAATCAAGCTTTCCAGTTGAGAGTGGATGGTTTCAGGTTTCAGGTTGATTCGCCCAGCCGGTCGATGTCGAACGGTAAAAGGGCCGTCGCCGATGTCTCCTGCTGCTCTCTGCATCCCAATTGTCGGAGCCGGCGCGGCCGCTTCGGGCGCGTTGATTTTTGGCAAACCTCCCGTCTGAACCCACGAAACCAATTGCTAAATGCCTCCCGTCAACGGGCCCCGCTGCGGGGCCCGTCGCTCCGACATCCGGCGCTCCCGCAAGTACAGTTTCCACAAGGCGCTCAAATAGCACTGAGCACCCAGCACTAGGCACCCAGCACCGTCAACGCGGAGCTCAGCCCATGCCTCCTGCCGAACGCTGCCGCGCGATTGTCGGAGCGACGCGGCCGCTTCGGGCGCGTTGATTCTTGTCAAACCTCCCGTCTGAACCCACGAAACCAATTGCTAAATGCCTCCCGTCAACGGGCCCCGCTGCGGGGCCCGTCGCTCCGACATCCGGCGCTCCCGCAAGTACAGTTTCCATAAGGCTTTTCAAGAGCACCCCGTACCCAGCACTAAGCACTAAGCACTAAGCACTAAGCACCAGGCACCCCGCAGGTTCGGAAACTTCGAGCTCGGAACCCGAAACTTGATTCTACCAGCCCGCCGGGCTCGGGAGCTTGCTGTCTCGGTCGTAGGGAGGATCCTCCTTGGGCGGCATTTTGTCGCGCGGCCAGTCCTCATCCCAGAATTCCCGTTCGTCCTCGTCGGCGTAGTAGCGCAAATAGAGCTCGATGTCTTCCTGGCTGTAGCCGCCCAGGATGTCGTAGTGAAAGAATTCTCCCGGAAGCCGAGTGCGCGCGGCCGTTTCGCGAACATCCGACCTGCACATATATTCGTACAACTCCCGATCCGAGAGGTGGTCGGTCTGGCCGAAGTATATGCCGCGTTCCGCAAGCTCCTCGATCTTTTCCCACAGCACCTGGCCGAGTTCCTCTTCGCTGAGGCTCTCCGGATCGGGAAACTGCACCGCTGGGACGCTGACGCCCTTCGGTCCCTGCTGATCCTCCTCGTAGCGCACCACGTTTCTCCAGTACTGCTCGAGGATTTCTGGAGGCGCCTGCTGATTTTCCCATGCGGTCATCTCGCCGCCGGAGAGCTCCTCGGCCCGTTGCTTCTGGCTCAAAACCTCCAGCTCGCTCCAGTCAAACTTGTTGTTGGCCTCTGTCATGATTCATTCCTCCGTTAACCCGCATTCAATGGATATAACGTTTGAAGCGCTGAATAGGCGAAGAAAATCCTGCATTTTTTCGGAAGTTTCTCAGGCTCGAAAGCCGGGCGCTGCGAGCTGGACGGTCAGTCCGTCAGGGTCCGGAAAATAGATGCGGTTTCCGGCGATTCGGGGCTCGATTCCGACCGATCGCAGCTTTTCCGCCGCGTCGCGCACGGCATACCCTTCCACCGAGTAGCAGTAATGATCCATCCCCGGTTCGGAACGCCTGAAAAAAGCCACGAAGTCCTTGCCGCAGCTCATAAAGCAACTGGAGGCGCTCTGGCTCATGACTTCCATTCCGAGATGGCGCTGATAGAAGTCCCTCGTCCGCGGGATGTCGGCGACGCGCAGGGCAAGATGGTTGAGGTCGACGGCCCGAAAGGTGCTTTCCTCGGGGGAGGTCTGCGCGGGGCTCGACTGGACCGAGGCCGCCGCGACGAAAGCCGTCAGCTTGCCGATCAACTGGCGACGGCTGAGTTCTCCCCTTTCGAAACCGCTTACGATTCGTTCAATAGCATGCTGCATGACGGATTCCTTTCCAAT
>DATKAT010000076.1:0-4537 GCA_035514675.1 Acidobacteriota bacterium
CGGCATCCGTAAAACAGGCTGTCCAGATTGGTGGAGATAACGCCGCGCCATTCCTCGACGGTCATCTCCTCGACGGGTTTGAAGATGCCGATTCCCGCATTGTTGATCAGGATGTCGACCCCGCCCAGTTTCGATTCGGCGAATTCGAGCAAAGACTCGAAGTCGCGGACTTCTCGGACGTCGCACTTTCGCCCCACGATTCTACCCTTCGACCGGGCCGAAAGGTCGTCGACGCATGCCTGCACTTCGTCTGGATTTCGCGAGCAGACCACCACGTGCGCTCCTTGCTGGGCGAGGGCTTCGGCGACCGCCAGGCCGATTCCCTTGGTGCTTCCGGTGACGACCGCGACTTGGTTTTTCAAATTCATCGTCTTTTTCACTCCTTTCGAATCATAATTTCTGTCCGTGTTGACTCGCGCCGCGGTTCGAGCCGATTCCTGATTCGACTGGATCACCACGAGCCGGCCGGCGGCGGGCGCCTCGGTAGTCATAGCCTATTCCATATAATAGGATGATAGAGAGGTTGAGATTAGAAAAGTTCTTCTCGTTAAGGAGTTATCGATGCATTTCCGCTTTTTGCTTCTTGTCGTGCTGCTGTTTCATTTCCCCGCCCTATTCGGCGCGGTCACAAAGATCACCGACGCTTCGGTTTTTTCCGGCGAATCGGTCGCTATCAATTTCGAACAACTGGCCGATGGCTCTCTGGTGGCGACCGTTTACGACGGCTGGGGCGTTCAATTCGGCGAGTCTGATCAAAGCCAGCCGGCCATCCACACGATCGCCTCGGCTCTCGGCACGTTCAACAACGTCGTGCGCAACATTAATCCCCAGGATTCGTCGGCGAACGTCCCGCTGATTCTGAACTTTCTCAAGCCCGTTTCCAAGGTGGGATTCGTGCTGGGCAACGGCACCGACGCTACGCAGGCGACCATCAGCGCATTCGGACCGGATGGGACGGAACTCGGCTCGATTCAACAGGACGAACTGGATGAGCCCCAATTCGTGGGGATATCGACGGACGATCCCGGAGGAATGTCCAAAGTGGTTCTCAGTTACGGCGCTGCGGCCGAAGAGGAACAGATCGACAACCTGACATTCGAGTACGTGACGCGGGAGCAGTTCGAGGTGGCGCTTGCGGCGGTCGGCGACGGTCCGATCGACGCTGCTCGGAGCTTTCGGACGACGATCGTCATCTCCAATCTGACCAATTCGACGGCCGTTGGGGAAATCGCCTTTTTCCGAGGCGAAGGCGTCGCCACTTCCATCACCGTAGAGGATCAGGGGGGGCTTGTGACCGGGAATTCCTTTGACTTCTCGATTCCTCCCTTTCGCTCCCGCACGCTCGTGACCACGGGAGAAAGCGATCCGATCTTCTCCGGATACGCCCGCATTGGATCGAACGTCCCGGTTGAAGCCACCGCCATTTTTCAGGTAGTCACTCCGGAAGGAGAGTTGTTGACGGAGGCGGGGGTCGGATCGGCCGTGGGGAAAGTGATTTCCGTCGGCGCAGCGCAGCGATTCACCGTCGGCAACCTGAACAGCGGCATCGCAGTCGTCAATCTCGGCTCGGCCGCAACGACCGCCTCGGTGCGTTTACGAAGCGAATCCGGGGCTACTTCGAACATCGGAATTCCGCTGGAGCCGGGCGAGCACCGGGCCGAGTTTTTGAGCGAGATGTTTGAGCAGTTCGCAAACGACGACTTTCAGGGCACTCTGACGATTTCCAGCAGCCAACCCCTAGCCCTGATCATTCTGCGTACGGCGCAGGGACTCCCCTTCTCGAGCCTGCCGGTGGGAAGCACTCAGAGGTAAGTCGGACGAGTCAGACCTGTCGGACGGGTCGGACCTGTCAGACCGGCCCGTCAGTCCAGCAGCTTCTCGACCGCCGCCCGGAGTTCTGAAAAGCCGTAAGAGACCTGCGGCGGGGATGCATCGTAGTCGTTTCCGAAGAACGGCGGCACCAGGATCTCACCCTGCGGGCCGATCAGCCAGATGGTGGGCGTGCCGTATCTGCGGGGGTCGCCGCTCCACTTGAGCTTGCCCTGCCAGGGGTAGACGGGGCCGTAAGCGGAACCCAGCTCTCGTTCCGCCTCGTTCTGGGCCAAACGGAACTTGGGGTCGTAATAGACAGCTTCGAACGGAAGCAACCCGCCTTCCCGATACTTTTCCGTTTCCTCAACAAAGACTTGCACGTTGCGGCGGTAGGCATCCGAATTCGGCGGTTCGCTCAGAAAGATGTCGTCGTCGAAACCGTAGCGATCGGCGCCGTAGACCGGAGGGACGGCGACGGGGATGAACTCGACCGGTCGACCTGCGAACTGCCGGACCATGGCCCGTTGGACTCCCAGGTCGTCGAGGCTGTCCTGGCACCAGAGCGGCCCCCGAAAGGGAATGCCCTCCGGAATCGCCGCCGCCGCGCCTCCGAACAGAATCAAGACGGCGACCTTGGTCTCCGGATTCAGCAGATCCAACAGGCGCACCGGTTCCATGTTCCGGTCCAGCACGAAGCTCTCCGGGTCGATCCGGTCTCCGGGCTGATAGCTGGTGGAGGATGCGGGGGCGATCAGCCTCGGCTGGCCCGTTGCGGCGGCGCTGAGAAACAGAAGGAGACAGATTCCAGTCAGAATGCGGCGCGCTCTCTTCATGCTATTTTTCAATCTTCATCTTCATGAGTGCCAATCCGGTCAGAAGTTTCGGATGAAAATCGGTCGACTTTTGCGGCATTTTCTCACCCAGTTCCGAAATTTCCTTCACTTGCTGCAGCGTAGTCGGATTCAATAAAAAGGCCGCCTGGTAGCGCTGCTGCGCCACTTCTTTCAGCAAGTCCTGCCTTTCCCGAAAATAGTCCACAAAAGACTGCCGGGCCAGCTCCTTCGGGCCGATTCCCAGCAAAGGCTTCAGGATCCCCTCGTGAAGGATATTGACATCCAGCTTTCGGGCGGTTCCGCGGATATCCGGCATGAACGACTCTTCATCCGATTCGGCTTCCCTGACCTGCAACAGCCAGCATTCGGAGGCCCCATTCAACACGATTCCGATGCCGCCCGGAGTCGTCTTCATTGCGGCCGTCAGTTCGTCCGCATTCTCCCGCCGCTGGACGAAAAAGCTTTTCTTCAATTTGCTCAACAGACCTTCCGCACTGAAATGCGGGAGATTGCGAACGCCTCGATGAGTGGGGAGGACTTTCAAGCCGGGGCTCTCCATGTTGAACACGGCCACCATTCGCTTGTCGAAACTCTCGGCGCCTGCCGGCCGCCATCCTCTTTCCAAGCACTCGCGATGAAAGAGCACTGATGTCTGAAAACGGTGATGGCCGTCCGCAATGTAGAGGGTGTGCGGTTCCAAGTCCGAGATCAACAGCTTGTGAAACGCAGGGTCTGCGGCGGCCCAGAGCTGGTGTCTGACCCCTGTTTCGTCGGCAAAATCGAAATCAGGCGAATGGCCGCTTGCATAGCTCCCCAACCGCCGCTCGGCCTTCAAGTCCGGGTCGGAAAAGAGAGTGAAGATCAGCCCCTCGTTGGCTTCCGTGGCTCGAATCAGATTCAGACGATCCTCCAGCGGCTTGTCCAGAATGTTTTCATGCCCTTTGATGGCCGGCCCCGGATCGGACAGACCGATCAGACCGATAAAGCCGATTCTGGAAAGGCTTTGGTTTTCAAAGGAAAACTCCTGTCGGTAAATGTAGAAGGCTGCGCTCGGGTCCTGCTGCAGCACGCCCTGCTCGATCCAATCATGTAGAAATCGGCCGGCTTCCGCGTAATTTCCATTTCGGATGACGCGAACGATATTTTGAGGGTGCCGTTTCAAGTATTCCTCGCGCAAGCTGTCGGAAATCTTGTCGTAAGGCTGAGTCACAACGAGGGAAACGTCTCCGACCCGCTGCGGGTTGTAGCGATGCGCTTGGAATGGATATAGTCTTGCCATGACGGCATTGTACCGGAGCGATTGAACTCGAGCAGCGGATCTCGGTTTTTCGCGAAGGGCTGGGCGGAGGCCGGCGATTCAGGAGGAGAGTCAGATGTCGAACTTTCTCAAAGGCAGGAAAATCGGACCCCGGCCCGTGGGGAAGGAGACTAGCGTTACGGAGTTGGTCGATTCCGTTTTCGAGGCCTACAATGCGGCCCGGCTGCGAGAAGCCTGCCACCTGTTGACCCGAAAAATGCTGGAGCCGGATGTCACCGTCGGGCTCAGCATCACCGGCGCCCTGACCCCTGCCGGCCTGGGGATATCTTGTTTGAACCCGCTGTTGGAGGCCGGTTTCGTCGACTGGATCGTGTCGACCGGCGCCAACCTGTACCATGACACTCACTTCGGAATCGGTCTGGA
Organism: Acidobacteriota bacterium; assembly: GCA_035514675.1. GTDB lineage: Bacteria > Acidobacteriota > UBA6911 > RPQK01 > JAPXNP01 > DATKAT01. The sequence continues at coordinate 4,327 of DATKAT010000076.1, forward strand.
CATGCACCGCGGCCGGGCTGAAGTCAGCGACGTGGAGCTTCGAAAGGAAGGAGTCGTCCGAATCTACGACATCTTTTTCGATTACGACGTCCTTCTGTCGACCGACGCCTTTTTTCGCGAAATCATCCAGGCTGAAGAATTTCAAAAGGAGATGGGCACCGCCGAGTTCCATTATCGGGCCGGCCGCTACGTTGATGAGCGGGAGAAGGCG
>DATKAT010000077.1:0-10028 GCA_035514675.1 Acidobacteriota bacterium
CGCCGAATCCGGAGTCCTGCGTTGGGAGCAGGTCCGGTCGGCTCTCAGCCCGCCGGTCTACTACCGGGCCCGCACCGGTCTGATCGTGCTCGAAAACACGCACAACATGGCCGGAGGCACGATCTCGACACGTGAACTTACGCAGGAAGTGGTTGCAGGAGCCCATCAGAACGGCCTGCCGGTGCACCTGGACGGCGCCCGGATCTTTAACGCGGCGGCGGCTCTCTCCCTGCCCGTCTCCGAACTCGCAGGCGAGTGCGATTCAGTCATGTTTTGTCTCTCCAAGGGCCTGGCGGCCCCTGCGGGCTCCCTGTTGCTGGGGTCTCGGGATTTTATCGATGAGGCTAGGTCCGTGCGCAAAATGCTGGGCGGCGGAATGCGCCAAGCCGGAGTGCTGGCGGCGGCCGGACTGGTCGCGCTCGAGGAGATGCCCCAGCGCCTGGCCGAAGATCATGCCAACGCTCGGAAACTGGCTGAAACCCTGGCTGAGAGTCCTCGCTTTTCAGTCGACCTGAAATCGGTGCAGACCAATATCGTGATGGCCGAAGTCAGGAAGGGCGGCGCAGAAAACGTTCTGGAATCCCTGCGGAACAGCGGAATCCTGGCTGTTCCCACAGGCCCTTCGCAGATTCGTTTTGTGACGCATAAAGACGTCAGCCGCCAGGACATCGAGCGCGTCATAGGAGCGATCCGGAAATTTCAGTAGCTCCCGGAACTTCCCGCTGATTGCCCAACTCGAACCGGCAAACGGAAGACTGCGACATGGCCCCTGCCGCCCCTGCCGTAAGGTTTTGAGGATGGAGGCTTGAAAACCCTGCTACACTGAATCCGTGGCATTCGACGAGAGCCAGGAACAGCAAATCCTGCGCGAAACGATTCGCGACTTTGCGAAAGCCGAAATCGCGCCCCACGCCCGAGAATGGGATGAACGCCAAGAGTTCCCCCTGGAAGTCGTGCGGCGGCTCGGAAAGATGGGAATGCTGGGCGCTTTGGTCGATCCCGAATACGGAGGGGCGGGCCTCGGGTATCCTGAATATGTCGTCCTGATAGAAGAGCTGGCCCGGGCCGACGGCGCCATCGCCCTTTCGGTGGCCGCGCACAACTCGCTGTGCGTCCATCACATCGATCGATTCGGCACAGAGGCTCAGAAAAGCACCTTCCTTCCTCGACTTGCCTCCGGCGAGGCGCTCGGCGCCTGGGCTCTGACCGAGCCGGGTTCCGGCAGCGATGCGGCAGCGGCCCGGACCCGGGCCGTCCAGGACGGAGGGGAATGGGTTTTGAACGGGACCAAAAACTTCATCACTCACGGAACCTACGCCGACGTCTTCGTCGTCATGGCGGTGACCGACCCCGAAGAGGGAGCCCGAGGAATGTCCGCGTTCATCGTCGAGAAAGGTGCCCCGGGCCTGATCAGCGGAAAGAAGGAGGATAAGCTCGGATGTCGCGCCAGCGACACCGCCTCCGTCCTGATGGAAGAATGTCGGATTCCGAAAGATCGCCTTCTGGGCGAGCGCGGTCAAGGATTTATCGACTCGCTGAAAGTCCTGGACGGAGGCCGCATTGGGATTGCCGCGATGGCGCTGGGATTGGCGGAATCCGCGCTGGAATGCAGCATCCGATACGCCCAGGAGAGATTTCAGTTCGGTCAACCCATCGCCGGTTTTCAGTCCGTGCAGTTCAAGCTTGCCGACATGGCCACTCGAATCGAGGCCGCACGCCTCCTGATCCAGCAGGCGGCCCGCCTGAAAGAGCAGGGGAAATCCACGCCGAAACATTCGTCCATGGCCAAGCTCTACGCCAGCGAAACAGCTGTCTGGGTCGCCGAACAGGCCATCCAGATTCACGGCGGATATGGTTACATCAAGGAATACCCCCCGGAAAGGATCTGGCGGGACGCCAAGATCTGCACGATTGGCGAGGGCACAAGCGAGATCCAACGGATCGTGATCTCCAAAGAAATTCTGGCTTAACCCGCATTTCTCACACTGGTTCGTAGCGAGGCGACGGAGAGCGGCGCGGATACAAGGCGCGCGACGAAGGCCCCCGCAGTCGTACTCATGCAGTACGTCGAGGAGGCTTGGCAGTCCGCAGGCCGCTTCAATATTTCGACGAACGAGGGAGCGATTGGATCCGCCGGCTTGTTTGGGAGAGTCCTGCCGGGAGTCCCCTCGCTGAGGAGCTCTACCGAGCTTCAGAGGCTGCGTCCGAGGGCGCATCATTGGCCTTGTTCCGCTGATCTTTTCCGCCGCCGAAGGACTGGCGGATCACCACTTTCAATTCACGGCGCCGTCGCTGATCGGACAGATGGACCCGAAACTTGGTGCGGTCTCCACGGTAGTAGTCGATGGCGTATTCCACCGGACGGCCGCCCGCATAGCCGACCCGCTCGATGTAAAGCCCCGCTGCGCCTTTCTGGAGTCCGAAGATATTCGCCTCGAGTTCATCCAAAGTGACGCCCTCGAAGGTTTGCACCGCTTCGACCGGCTTCAAGCCGTACTCCGTATCCATGATGTCGTACACGGAGCGCTTTTCGATGTCGTGATCGAGGAAGCCCGGAAAGAGCTTCTCGGGCAGGTAGGTCCCTGCGATGACCAGAGGCTCGCGATTTCCCATCCGCAGCCGACGCAGGAAGATGACCGGATCCCCCACCTTCAGCTGGAGAGCCGAAAGCAAAGGCGAATCGACCGATGAAACTTTCCGGATCTCGGCCACCAGCAGTTTCGAACTGGGCTGGACTCCCTGGTAGGCCATAAACTCGCTGAAGCCGAAGAGTCGGTCCAGGTCCTGATCCACAGAAGGGGGGGCGACGAAGTAGCCGACGGCCCGGCGCGAGTGAATCAACCCTTCCTGAGTCAGTTTGGCGAGAGCCTGCCGCACGGTCGCCCGGGCCACCTGATACATCTCCATCATTTCCTTTTCAGAGGGGAGCTTCTGGTGAGCTTCGAGACGACCGGAGAGGATCTCCTTGCGGATGGCGGAAGCGATTTGAATGTATAGAGGCAAATCGCGATGATCTTCCTGAGCCGGTATTTGCATGACCTCGCTATACTACCAAACGCCCCCCGCGTTTCGCCACCTGCAGACTTCCTTGCTTTTCTTCAGCGGGCTCTTGGGATCCGCTCGTTCCGTGCTAACCTGTGTCGATGCGGACCATCATGTCAAACCACCAGAGGCGGTTTCCAGAAAAGATCCAGGCGATGCTCAAGAAGGGCGCCCTTTCGGGCGTTTTGGCGGCGATGGCCTGTAGCCACGCGCCCGCGCCACAGCTGAAGGAAGCGGGGGATAAGGTTTCCGTCGCTCATCGCGGCGCCTCGGCCTATTCTCCCGAAAACACCCTGGAGGCCTACCGGCTGGCCATCGAACAGGGCGCCGATTACGTGGAACAGGATCTGCAGATCTCCAGCGACGGCGTCCTGGTCTGTCTGCATGACATCACGCTGGAAAGAACCACCGACGTGGCAGAGGTCTTCCCCGACCGCTACCGCGAAGTGGAGCAAGACGGTCAATCGGTTCGGCGCTGGTTCGTGTTCGACTTCACCGTAGACGAGATTCAAAGGCTGGATGCCGGCTCCTGGTTTAGCGAAAGCTACGCGGGCGCCCGCATCCCTACGCTGGGGGCGGCGATTCAGGAGATCCGAGGCAAGGCTGGCATTTTCCCCGAGCTCAAGCATCCCGAGGAATACACCGCAAGGGGCTTCGACATGGAGAAGCTGTTTTTGGAAGAGCTGGGCCGGCGCGGGCTGGACCGACGCGACTCCGATCCCCAAACCCCCGTCATCGTGCAGTCATTCAGCGAGGCGAGCCTGCGCAAGCTGGCTTTGGATTTGAACTCCGATCTGCCGCTGGTGCTCCTGCTCGGCCGGCCCGATCCGAACATCCTTTCGCCGGAGGGTCTCAGGCAGGTCAGCCAGTATGCATCGGGGATCGGTCCGAACAAGCAGCTCCTGCTGGACGAGCCGCAGATCGTTCGCTGGGCCCGGGAAGCCGGCCTCACCGTCACCCCTTACACCTTTCGATCCGCGCTGATTGGACCCGGCTTTGAAACGGTTGCCGATGAAATGTCCCATTTTCTCTACACTCTTGAAGTGGACGCCTTGTTTACCGACAATCCGGACCTGTTTCCCCGCTCCCCCTAGGCCGCATTTCTCACACTGCTTCTGCTGCGGCTGGACGGCCCGTTTCAGAGGAGGGTCAGCCTCTGCCCGCACGGCCCGAAAGCGCCGGCGCCTCGTCGGCTTCCGCATCTTCTGGGCGGGACGCCCGACATTCCGGAGGGCGCGCTTCCATTTCGTCCCGAAAGGCCTGCGTGCGGGCAACCTCCTCCAGATAGAATCGAATCTCCTCCTCCTGCCGGCTCTCTGACCACGACAGTTCCCGAGCCATCCAGCGGGCAGCCTCACGGACGGCGCGACGCCCTTGATCGGGCGTAAATCCCAGGCTTGTGCGGCGAAAGAAAAAGTCGGAAAGGCGGAGGCAGAGCTCGGATCGGGCGGCAAAAACCGCCTGCGCGGCAACGTCGGGGTATTCGGCCGCCAACGGAGTTCCCAATTCGGGTTCCGCTTCGGCCAGGGCGAGAACTTCTCCGGCCCTGCTCCCGTATAGGGACCGCAGATGCTCGATCGACCGCTGCTGCAACGAGCCTGCCGCCTCGCCGGCCGCCGGTTCGCCGGCGCCCGGAAGCGGAGTGGTCGCGGTCCGGCAGGGAGCCGAGACGTTCAGCCTGGCCGCAACCAGATCCGTCACCTCCTCGGCGATCGCCCGGTAGCCGGTGATCTTGCCGCCCTGAACTGCGATCATTCCTGGCAAACCCAACGCCTCGCCGTCGACGATCCGGTGCATGCGCGTCACCGAAGACTCCCCCCCTTCCCGCATCACCAGCGCTCTGACTCCGGCATTGGTGAAGTAAATGTCGTCGGCTCGCAGGGCGGGGATGAATTCTTGAGCCGACTGCACCAGGTAGCGGACATCCTGTCCGGTGGCCCTGGCCTGGGAGGGATCGTCGGAGAAATCGGTGTCCGTGGTTCCCACCCAACTGTATCCAAGCCAGGGGATGACGAAGAAGAGTCGCTGGTCGACTTTGGAAAAAAACACCATCGCCCGATCGTTCTGCTTCCGGCAGGCCAGATGAACGCCCTTGGTGGTGCGGACGCGCGGTCGACCGGAATGGCCCAGCGCTCCTAAAACCCGATCCAACCAGGGGCCGGCGACATTGACGATCACCCGGCCTCTGACCTCCAGCTCCTGCCCCGACGTCACATCGCGGGCCGTAACCCCTTCCAGCCTGCTGCCCGAGCGCAGGGGCCCCGTCGCCTCGACGTAGTTCAACAAGCAGGCGCCCCTGCTGCGGGCGTCCAGAATGTTTTCCAGACACAACCGCTCCGGAAGGTCGATCTGAGCGTCATGGTAGCAAGCCGCTCCCTGCAAGCCTTCCTTTTCCAATTGCGGTTCGGCCTGCCGGAGCTGAGAAGCCGTCCAGAAGGAATGCCGCGGCAGAGATTTATCGTAGCTGAGCAGATCGTACAGAATCATCCCGGATCGAATCTTGAGCCGGTGGAGCAGGCTTCGTTCATAAAACGGCAGCAGGAACTCCAGGGGTTTGACCAGGTGGGGCGCAATGCGCAGCAGAATTTCCCGTTCCCGCAGATCCAGCCGGACCAGACGAAAATCGAGCATTTCCAGGTAGCGCAGGCCGCCGTGGATCAGGCGAGTGGATCCGGCTGTGGTGCCGCTTCCGAAATCGTTTTTCTCCAGCAGGCACACCTTCAGGCCGCGCATTGCCGCGTCGCGAGCCACTCCGGCGCCGACGATTCCGCCGCCGATGACGACGACGTCGAACAATCGGTCCTCGATCACTCCCAGTCTACGATTCATGCGCGCTCTCCTGAGTTTCAAGCCCCGTCGCTCCCCTCGTCTCCCGGACCCACCATGAAGATTGAGCCTCTGCGCTGTCAAGAGGTTACGCGACTAATTGTCCACTTGTCTAGACAATATTCGAGGCCAATTCCGGAGGAATGACCGTCCGCGTCGAAAATTTGGGCGCGCCTCACCGATGACGACGCCCCGACGAACTCCGCATTGTCCGATCTCGAACAATGTTCGCCACGGACCCCGACAAAGTCATTTTTTGTTTGACAGGCTTTCGGGCAATTCGTACACTTGTCTAGACAATCGGACAGCGTATGAAGACGGGACCGGTCGCACGGCAGTTCGCAAATCGACAGGGGGGCAGCGTCATTTTTCGTGCGCTTCAAGATATCTCCAGATCCATTCGGCGAAGCGTCCATCGCGGACGATTCCCTCATCGACAATTCTCAGGTAAAAACCAAGGAGGTTTACCCATGAGTTCCGGAAAGTCATCGTTTCCTTTGGGAATCGGCGCGATTCTGTTGGCGGCGATTCTCCTGCTGTCTCCCCTGTACGGCCAGTTCGACACGGCAACCGTACTGGGGACGGTCAGGGATGAGACCGGGGGAGTCATTCCGGGGGTCACCATCACGCTGGCCAACGTGCAAACCGGAATTTCGCAGACGACCGTCAGCGACGACAACGGGAACTACCAGTTCGTAAACGTCCGCGCCGGACTCTATCGGGTCGGCGCCGAGCTGGTGGGTTTTGCCACCGCCGTAGCCGACCGCGTGACGGTGGCTGTCAACGCACGACAGCGCGTGGACCTGGCAATGCGGGTCGGGGAGATCACCGACACCGTGGAGGTGATCGGCGGCGTGGCGCTGGCAGAGACCGACACCAGCGACCGAGGGCAGGTGATCGCCTCTCAACAGATCGTCGCCCTCCCTCTGAACGCCCGTAATTATTCTGATCTCTCGATGCTCAGCCCAGGTGTGCGGCGCTCCAACATGAACGCTTCGCGCGAAGGCTCATTCAACGTCCACGGATTGAGAAGCACCTTCAACAGCTTCATGCTGGACGGACTCGACAACAGCTCCTACGGAACCAGCAACCAGGGCTTTTCCAACCAGGTGGTGCAGCTACCTCCGGACGCCGTCGCCGAGTTCAAGGTTCAAACCAACAACTATAGCGCCGAATTCGGGCGCTCCGCCGGCGCAGTCATCAACGCCGCCCTGAAAAGCGGCACCAACGACTTCCACGGCAGCGTCTGGGAATTCCACCGCAACGACAACCTCAATGCCAGAGGCTTTTTCGGGGGAGGCGAGAAGCCGTTTCTGATTCGCAATCAGTTCGGGTTCACCTTCGGCGGTCCCATCCGCCGCAACCAGACCTTTTTCTTCGCCGCTTACGAAGGCTTTCGCGAAAGACGCAGTTCGCCCGCCTTCTCCACGCTTCCGACCCTGCAGCAGCGGGCGGGCATCCTGGGCGTCGCGGTTCTCGACCCGCTGAGCGGAGACGTCTTTGAGGACGGCGTGATTCCCGAAGACCGTATGGCCCCGTTCGCCCGAACTGTGCTGGCCGCGCTGCCGGCGCCGAATGAGCCCGGGACCAGCAATAACTTCAAGATCAATCAGTCGGTCGACACCAACACCGACAAGGGGGATCTGCGTTTCGACCACACCTTCAGCGAGCAATTGACCGTTTTCGGGCGCATCAGCCAGAGGAAGATGAATGAAGCGACCGCGCCCACAATTCCCGGGCCCTCAGGCGGCGGGGGGAACGGATTCGTGCGTGTCCTCAACCAGCAACTGGCCAGCGGACTGACCTACACCGTCAGCCCCACCGCATTGGCCGAGTTTCGATTCGGCGTCTCCCGAACCAGGGCCGGCAAAGAGCCGGTCAACGTGGGCTCCCCCTCGGTGGGCGAGCTGTTCGGCCTACCCGGCTTCCCTTCCGGCAATCCCCGCATTCAGGGCGGAACTCCAAACATACCGGTCAGCGGATTCAGCCAGTTCGGGCAGCAGGCGACCAATCCCCAGTGGCAGGATCCGCTGGTGTACAACCCCAGACTGAACTATTCCTGGATTTCCGGGCGACACAGTCTGAAGGTCGGTTACGAATACCAGCACATCCGGGTCGACATTCAGGACGTGAATCCTTTGAACGGCCTTCTCCAGTTCGCAGGCGCCTTCAGCCGGCCGGCGGACGTGGCGGGTCCCGCCAGCGTGTTCAACCTGGCCGACTTCCTGTTCGGCGCCCCCAGCCAGATTCGACTGGTCAACTTCTTTGAGGCCAACATGCAGCAGCGGATGCACTTCGCCTACCTGCAGGACGACTTCAAAGTGACGCCCGATCTGACGCTGAATCTGGGAATTCGCTACGAGTACGGAAGTCCCCTGTGGGAGAAGAACGATCGTCTCACCAACTTCGATCCCGTCACCAATTCCATCCTGTTCGCCAGCAGCGGCTCCACGGAAGACCGGGCGCTGATCCGGCCCGACCGCAACAACTGGGGCCCGCGGCTCGGATTCGCATACAGTTTCGCTCCCCGCACGGTGCTCCGCGGGGGCTACGGAGTCAGCTACGTCCATTTTAACCGGGCCGGCGGGGGGAACATTCTCGCCATCAACGGCCCTCAGGTGGTCATCGCAACACAGGCGCAGTCTCCGTCGGACGAAAACTTTCGCACGATGCGGGGCGACGGCAATCCGCGGGACGGATTTCCCAACGGCTTCACCGATCCGGACAGTTTCGATCCGCTAGTGGCGACGTTCTCCTTCATGCCTCGAGACACCCGGACCAGTTACGTGCAGAACTGGCATCTGACCCTGCAGCGCGAAATCTTCCAGGATGCCCTGCTGGATATCGCTTACGTCGGCAATCTGGGATTGAAGCTCCTGGTTTTCGGCGACTTCAATCAGGCTTTGCCCAGCCCTCCGGGGCAGGACATTCCCCTGCAGGACCGCAGGCCGATCTCCGAATTCTCGGCGATTTCAACGGCTTTCAATCGGGCCGGCTCCAATTATCACGCCTTGCAGGTGAAATTCGAACGTCGAAGCACCCGCGGACTCTATCTGCTCAACTCCTTCACCTGGGGCCATGCCATCGACAACGCCACCGGCTCGCTGGAAAACCCCAATGGATCGGCCGCCAACCCACAGAACATCCTCGATCTGAACAACGACAGAGGACCCTCCTCCTACGACCAGCGCCTCAACAACGTAACGTCGATCGTCTGGGAACTTCCGTTCGGACAAGGACGCCGCCACGGCGGCGACTGGGGATCGGTGCTGAACGCCGTCGCCGGCGGATGGCAGCTGACGGCCATCAACTTCATGACCAGCGGTCAACCGGTCAACCTGCGCTACAACCCCACCGCGCCTTTCCGAGTAACGGCGGATCTTCCGACTTGGCTGGGCGGAGTGAGCTTCCGGCCGAACGTGGTGGGAGAACCGAAGGTAGCGTCCGATCAGCGTACGGTTGATAACTATCTGAACCGCGATACGGTCCTGGTTCCCACGGACCCGAGCAGCCCCTTTGGAAGCGCTGGCCGAAACAGCGTGCGCAGCGACTCCTTTTACCAGCTCGATCTCGGGGTCTCGAAGGACTTCGGATTGCCTCGGGAGGATATGAGGCTGCAATTTCGCGCCGAACTGTTCAACGCCCTGAACAAAACCAATTTCCAGGCTCCGAACGGCAACCGTTCGAGCGGCGGATTCGGCACGGTTCGCAGCACGTTTTCGCCCCGGGAAGTGCAGTTCGCTTTGAAGTTCGTGTTCTAACCGGACTCGCATGCCCTCCCCGGAGACTGCAGCTCCGGGGAGGGGATGGCGTCTCAAAAAAAACGGCGATGCGGAACGCGCCCTGACCGACTCCCTGCCGTTACGGCTTCCAGTTGAGATCATTGTTCGATGTCTCCGGACCCGCCGCCTGCGACTGTCGTTAACAGGGAGCGCCGGCTCATGAGAATGAAATGGGTTTCGTTGACGTTGTTCTGTCTGGCCCTCCTGCAGTTGCAGCAGTCGCTCGGCGCCTGGGGACGCAAAGGGCATGAAATGACGGCGCGAGTGGCCGTACGCGCCCTGCCTCAGGACGCGCCCGCTTTCCTGCGCGAAGCGGAGACGGAGCTTGGATACCTCTGTCCGGAGCCGGACCGCTGGAGAAACCGACAGCGCGAACCT
>DATKAT010000078.1:0-17039 GCA_035514675.1 Acidobacteriota bacterium
GCTGGAGGCCGTGCACGGAAAGTGGGTGCGCCTTTTGAGCGGCCTCCGGGCAGAAGATTTCCGGAGAGAGATCACCCATCCGGAAAGCGGTCCCTGGACCCTGGACGCCCTTCTGGCGCTTTATGAATGGCATGGCCGCCACCACCTGGCGCATCTGCAGCTGCTCTGAGCCCGTGCATCCTCCGCGTAAGGAAGCCGCTGGGCGCAGGAACGCTTCCTGCGGCCAGCGCATGATCGGAACGTTATCGGAGCCAGAGAAAAAGAAGAGGGCGGGTCTGAGACGTTTGCCAGAAGGTGAGCGAAATCACACATTGCTGAGTCAATTCACCCGGCCGTTTCAAGCCAGGCTCTCGGCGTGGTTCTGGATCTTCTCAATCGCGGCGGCCACATCGTCCATGTCTTCCGGCGCCCCCAAAAGCTGAGTCTGGCCCAGCCACACAGCTTGTTCGCAGAGGCGGTCGTTCTCCGGGCACTGATTTCGCTCCTCCAACTCATTCAGCTCTCGTTCCGTGTAGATCTTTCGGAAAGCCCGCGAGCGGTAGGCCTCTTTTAGAAATGGCTCTCGGTCCAAGGGTCGATAGCCGCCCCAGCAAGAGATCCCTTCGGCCTGCATTGCTGCCAGAAAGCGCCGCCTGGTAAGACCCGCAAAGGCTTCCGGTTCGTATCGGAGCATATAGAGATGGAATGCGTTTCGCGTGCATCCGGCGTAGCTGCTGGCCGGCTCAATCCCTGGAATTTCCTGCAGACGACGGGTCAGGCGCGCCGCGTTGCGTTCCCGGGTGCGGCTCTGCTCCTCCAGGCGCTTCAACTGCTCCAGCAGCAGGCCGCCCTGAAACTCCGTAATGCGCCGGTTGTCTCCGTTTCGCACATATTCCAGCCCTGAAGGATCTCCGCCGGAGACCCGACCCGATGCGCCGACAGAATAGCCGCGGCCCGCGTCCTGGAAGCTGGCGCACCGGGTTGCGAGCTCCCCGTCCTGCGTGGAAATGGCTCCGCCTTCTCCGGAGTTCAGGTTCTTGGTTGCCTGAAAACTGAAGCAGCCGAGATCCCCGATGCCGCCGACTTTCCTTCCGCGCCATTCGGCAAGATGGGCCTGGCAGGCGTCTTCAAGAACCGGAATTTGACGTCGCTCGCCCAGTTTGGAGATGACGTCCATGTCGGCGACGTTTCCGCCCAGATGCACCGGCAGGATGCAGCGGGTGCGAGGCGTAATCGCCGATTCGATCTTGCCGGCGTCGATCTGGAAGGTTTCAGGGTCGGAATCGACGAAAATCGGAAGCGCGTGATGAAGAAGCACGACGCTGACGGTGGCGACGAATGTATAGGGCGGGACGATGACTTCATCGCCGGGACCGACTTCCAATGCGGCAAGCGCAGTGTAAAGGGCGCCGGTGCCGCTGGAAGCGGCGATAACATGTCGTACTCCCAGCGTTTCCGCCCACCCGTTCTCAAACCGCTCGACCAGGTCGGATCGGTTCCACCTGCCCGAATCCAGCGCTTCTGAAAGAATCCGCCGCTCTCCATCTTCGACCACCGGCCACGATGGAAAAGGGCGGGAGCGGATCGGGCTGCCGCCCAAAAGCGCGGGTCGTTGGCTCGCACCGCGGAGGGCGATTTCCGGGGCGCCCTCGCTCCAGTGCGTTTCGGTTCTGAAGCCCGAGGCCGCTGCGCCGGTTCCGATGAGTGCGAGAATTTTTCGACGTGAAAAACGATTCGGCATGAATCACCTCTTCGATTCGGCGAAGGCGTCTGTTTCAAAGCTCCGCATAGCTGGACGGGCTTCCGGGGCGTGATCCGCCTGACCGCTGGCAGTCTGCAGGCCGGCGGCTTCTCGAGTCGAAAACTGCGCCTGTCGGGCGAAATCGATCGCTTCCCCCCAGAATCCGCACGCCTTCCTGAGGAGCGTGGAATCCCGTCGATCTTAGCCTGCGATTCGGAATAACATTGAACGGTTTCCCCTTGAACGAGGTCCAAACCGCGGATCAGGACTGGGCGCCAGGAAGGTCATGCTTCGAGAGAAACCCGTCCAGGCATTCGAAATGAGCGCGCAAGGTCGACTGAAAACCGTCAAGGGCGTCCGAAACGTGCTCCCGGAATTCCTCGTCGATCTCCTCGTATTCGGAGGAAACGCGACGAAACAGCTCCTGCATGTAGGCCCTGAGCTCGGACATTCTTTGGGCGGAGGCTCCCTGAATGGAAGAAAACGCTTCCTGAAGGGTGGCCAGCTCGCTTTCGACCTTGGTCTGGAATTCGTACACGGCGATCTGCTGGCTGGTCACCTTCTGAAAATGGTACCCGACGATCGCCAGCCGACCCGCCTCTGGAAACATTTGCGGATGGCGGCGCAATACTTTCGCGAAGAACCTCAGATAAGAAAGCCCCTGCCTGGAAAAGAGTTGCCTGCGAATGGACTTGAGCAAGGCGCGCAGCTCTTGGCGGCCGACCTTTCGGACGCCATGCTCGGTCGGCTTCAAGTGCTTCAATAAAGTCAGGCAGCGATCGAAATAGTTGCTCAGCGTCGGGTCGTAAAGCGTGTTGAGGACGCGCTTGTACCCTTCGACCAGGACCTCGCGGGGCAATTCGGTTTCGAAGTTCAGTGAAATGCTGACGTTGTTGCCGGTGGATTCTCCTCGCAGGCGGCCTTCGCGCAGAAGACGCTCGTAAAGGTCGGTTCCTTTGACCGCGGTCAGAAGTCCAACCATGGCCATTGGAATTCCCGCTTCCTGAATGAATCGAATCTGCGCGTCGAAGGCGTCCTCCCGATCGCCGTCCAGACCGAGAATGAATCCTCCGGTCACCTCCAGCCCCTTCGTCTGAAGTTTGCGAACGGCGTTGAACAGGAAATTTCCATCAGTTTTGGCAACGTTCTGCTTCTTTTTAGTCTTCAGCAGGGCCTCGTCGTTGGGGGTTTCGATCCCGAGAAAGACCATGCTGAATCCGGAGTCGACCATGCTGTCGACCAAGGCGTCCATCCGGGCCAGATTGACGCTGGCTTCGGTAAACAGCGAGAAGGGGAAATTCCGCTGCCGTTGCCAGCTCCCAACGTCCGGCAGCAGCTCCAGCGCCCGCCGCTTGTTTCCAATAAAGTTGTCATCGACCAGAAAAACCGGTCCTCGCCAGCCCAGCCCATAGAGCAGATCCAGCTCGGCCAGAACCTGCTGGTTGGTCTTGGTTCTGGATATCCGCCCGAACAACTTTGTGATATCGCAGAATTCACAGTCGAAGGGGCAGCCACGAGAAAACTGAAGCGCCATGGATCCGTAATCACGAAAGTCGATCAGGTCGTAGCGAGGAAGGGGGGTCTTGCCAATGTCCGGCTTCTCTGGGGCTCGATAGATTCTCTCCGCCTTGCCCGCACGAAAATCCTCCAGAAACTTCGGCAGAACGTCCTCCACTTCATCCAGCACGAAATGGTCCACGCCTCGAATCTCTTCGTAAAACGACGTCGGATGCGGCCCGCCCGCCACGATGGGGACTCCGGCCTGATTGGCGGCGGCGACCACTTCCTCCAGCGAGTCCTTCTGCACCAGCATGGTGGAAGTGAAGATCACGTCGGCCCACTCAAGGTCTTCGCCCTCAAGGGCTCGTACGTTGAGATCCACCAGCTTGACGTCGAAATCCGGCGGCAGCATTCCCGCCACAGTCAAAAGGCCCAAAGGTGGCATGCTTGACTTCTTTCCTACGAACTCAAGCGCATACTCATATCCCCAGTAGGAGGGGGGGAATTTCGGATAAACGAGAAGGACGCGAGTCATGAAATCAGCCTCTGCTTTCCGATTGGACTGCCGGAGACCCCTGTGGTCAATGGCGGGAAAATCGGCAGCCAATCCGCGGTTGAAACCCCCTTCGATTCATCCTGCGGGAGATCCAGCCCCATTTACGTATTGTAAGAACACTGAATCCAAGTATAGCTATCTTTGCGCAGGATTCCAAGGCGGGAAACAATAGGCCCGAGAGTCGGCGTGCGCCCGCCAACCGCCGAGCGGTTGGCGCGGCTTCCGGCTGTTAGGGGCTCACCTGGTTACGCGCAACTCTTGGGGCGGGCCTTCCACATAGCGACGCCCCTCCAGATCCCACAGCAGCGGGCTGATCGTCTCTTCTGAAACGTTGCCGGAGCAATCCGAGACCGTTCGATGAAGTGAAAGCGGAAAGGAGGCGGACGGGTCGTGTTCCAGCGCCGCCTCCAATCTCTGTTTCGGAAGATCGGGCCCCGAACTCCCGCAGGTGGCCAGCAGGGATTGGGCGCCAAAAACGATTCTCGAAGGCGGTCGAACGTCGATCAGGTGCAGGTTCTCCGAAACGACGCCGGAAGCGGAGCGTCGGATGCGCACGCCAATGATGCCGTGCCGATCCGCGTTCAGAAAGTCTTCCTGAGCCAGCGAAATCTCGGCTTCGGCTTCCAGCTGGAAAAGCTCCCGTGAAAAGGCGATCGGCCGGCCGGCCGAATCGGCGACGGCGACATCGACGATACGGGGGCACATGCGGCAGGGTTGCCCGGAGCCGCCCCTTTCCAATGGGCTCCAGACGACGATCAGCGGCACCCGCCGGGCGCCGCGCGAATCCAAGCCAGGGGCGATCACCCCGGCCAGTTTCAATCCCTCGGCAGCGAGAACTCCGCTGGCCGGGTCATAGCCTGGATACAGCGATCTAAGCAGGGAGGGAAGGGGGGTGGCGGCGGAGACACCGGCAAACGAGGTGCTGGCCGCACAGAGCAGAAGCGCCGGAATCCATCTCAGCGGAAAGCTTGCAAAACTCATTCTAAGGCTATTTTATTTTATCGCGACCTGTCCCGCAGTGGGCGTCGAATCACGACGAAGGCAATTTCTTCAGTCGGCGGTTCAGGTATCTTCGCCCCTGGTCCATCAGCGCAACAAACGCCTCCTCGTCGCCGCTTCGGACGACGGAGCGGAGCTTCTCGATCGCGTAAAGCAAAGCCGCCAGGGATTCCGTGCCGTAATCGTTCAGCGATTGGATCTCGAAATACAGGTGCGGATTCTCTTCGGCTACGCTGGCGGCCACCGACAGTTGCGCGTTGAAGGTCGTGCTGGACATCTCGGCCAGACGAGCGGCGCCCTCCCCGCTCTCGGCCAGCGCCGTGAAGAAGGAGATATTGAGCGCATGAGAAAGCCCCAGCACGTAAGCGATCAAGCGATCGTGATCTTCCAGGCTCATCCGCACGATTCCGGCCATGGTCGATTGAAACAACCGTTCCGCCGCCTCCGTGGCCTCCGCCACCCCAACGTCGACCAGGATGACGTGCCGGTTGGAAAGCAGCCGGGTGTCCGGACCGAACATAGGGTGGACCGAGGTGACGCGGATCCCCGCCTCGACCAGCGCCCGAAGTTCGTTTCTGAGCGGGCTTTTCAGCGAACTGATATCGAAGACCACTCCCGGAGGCGAGCAGGCCTTCAGATCCGCCAGAATGCTTCTGGTCTCTCGAATCGGAGTCGCCACGACCACATAGTCGTGGTCGAGCGGAACGGTCCGCCAATCCTCGATAGAGGAAAATTCCTCCATCGGACCCGCCGGATCCGCGATCTGAACTTCGAAGCCCTGAGAGGCCAGAAAGCGAGCGAACCAGCGGCCCATTCGACCGGCGCCACCGATGATTAGCACTCGCTTGCCGCTGCCCCCAGCCTGATGAATGACTCTCTGCTGCTCCTGTTGCGCCAGCGAATTCTGGATCAGAAGCTGCAAGACCCGTTCAGCCAGCGAGCCCGGCAGACCCAACTCTCCGGCCGTCCGGCGGGCGCGCTCGATCACTTCCTTTTCCTGTGTGAAGTCGCGCGTCGTCTGTCCCTGACGGATTTTGATCTGGCCGATTTCGGCGGCAAGGTGCTGTCTGCGGGCAATCAGCTCCAGGATCCGCCTGTCCAGGTTGCCCAACTGCTTTCGCTTGTCCTTCAATTCTTTCAAAACAGGCTCCTTCCTGCGCAGCGAATCATTGTAAACCACGAGAGCGAAACGGCCGTC
The DNA here is from genome assembly GCA_035514675.1 of Acidobacteriota bacterium. Lineage (GTDB taxonomy): Bacteria > Acidobacteriota > UBA6911 > RPQK01 > JAPXNP01 > DATKAT01. Next base: position 5,974 of record DATKAT010000078.1, read on the forward strand.
TGCCGACTCCTTCCGTCCCCTAGCCCGGATCTTGCACGCGGGACCGTCGCAAGGCGCCGCTCTCCGGCGCCGCAGCAGGAGGCGTGTGAGAAATGCGGGCGAGAAGACAGCCCCGCGTCGGTTGGCATTCATGCCGCTTCCTTTGTATCGATTTCACTCCGGCTTCGTGTCAGACGGGGCCGCGAACTTGATCGCGACCCCGTTCTGCTGCAAAATGAAGGCGGAAACGAGAGCGCTGATCGGGGTCAATCCTGGGAGAGTGTCGGCAGTTCACTGATTAGGAATTCGAAATAAATGGCAGATGCGATAGACACCTTGCACGACGAGGATTTGTCCGAAATCGAGTCCGTTGAGACTCAGGAGTGGTTCGAGTCGCTCGATTACGTCCTGCAGGAGGGCGGGCCGGAACGAGTGGTGAGGCTTCTCAGAGATCTCGAAGTGCACGCTCTGCGAAACGGCGTGGAGATTCCATTCGCCGCCACCACTCCGTACATCAACACCATTCCCCGCAGTCGTCAAGCAGCTTTTCCCGGCGACCGAGACCTGGAGCGGCGCATCAAGAGCCTGAACCGCTGGAATGCGATGGCCATGGTAGTCAGGGCCAACAAGCGCTCCGACGGAATCGGCGGGCACATCTCGACTTACGCATCGGCGGCTACACTGTACGAGGTTGCTTACAACCACTTCTTCCGCGGGCCGGATGCGGACGGCGGCGCGGATATGATCTATTTCCAGGGTCACGCCTCTCCGGGCATCTACGCTCGCGCCTTCCTGGAAGGCCGCCTGACCGAAGATCAGCTCAACAACTTCCGGCGGGAGCTGCAGCCCGAACGCGGACTTTCGTCCTACCCGCATCCCTGGCTGATGCCCGACTTCTGGCAATTCCCCACCGTATCCATGGGATTGGGGCCGATCATGGCGACCTACCAGGCGCGTTTTAACAAGTACCTGGAGAATCGGGGATTGATTGAACCGAGCAAAGCCAAGGTTTGGACATTCATCGGCGACGGGGAGGCCGACGAGCCCGAGACGCTGGGGGCCATTTCCCTGGGCGCCCGGGAGCGGCTGGACAACCTCATTTTCGTCGTCAACTGCAACCTGCAGCGATTGGACGGTCCGGTGCGCGGCAATGGAAAGATCATCCAGGAGCTGGAGGGGATCTTTCGAGGCGCCCGCTGGAACGTCATCAAGGTGGTTTGGGGCACCGATTGGGACGCGCTTCTGGAAAAAGATCAGTCCGGGCTGCTGGTGCGGCGAATGGGCGAGGTCGTCGACGGCGAGTATCAGAAGTACACCGTTGAAGACGGCGCCTACATTCGAGAGAGATTTTTCGGGAAGCGCCCGGAATTGCTCGCACTGGTCGAAGATCTGACCGACGAACAGCTGGTTCGATTGAGGCGCGGAGGCCACGATCCGGAAAAAGTGTACGCCGCCTACAAGGCCGCCGTCGAACACGAAGGAAGCCCCACCGTCATTCTGGCCAAGACCATTAAAGGGTACGGAATGGGGGAGGCCGGCGAGGCCCGCAACGTGGCGCATCAGCAGAAAAAGATGGAAGAAGACCACCTGAGGGACTTTCGCGATCGCTTCGGAATTCCGGTCGGGGACGAGGAATTGAAAAAAATCCCGTTTTATCGCCCGCCCGACGACAGCCCCGAAATGGAGTATCTGCGAGAGCGTCGGAACGCGCTGGGCGGATTCGTCCCCCAGCGGAAGGTCGCGTTCGAGCCTCTTGAAGAGCTGCCCGAAAAGATGATCGAAGAGTTCTATAAAGGAACCGACGGGCGAGAAGTCTCGACAACGATGGTGCTGGTTCGGATTATCGGCAAGATCCTTCGAGACAAAAAGATCGGAAAGCTGGTGGTTCCCATCGTACCGGACGAGGCCAGAACTTTCGGGATGGACGCCCTCTTTTCGCAAGTCGGCATCTACTCGCCGGTTGGACAGCTTTACGAGCCCGTCGACGCCGGCGGGCTGATGTACTACCGGGAATCCAGGGACGGGCAGATGCTGCAGGAAGGGATCACCGAAGCCGGCGCCATGTCATCCTTTATTGCCGCCGGCACCGCCTACGCTACGCACGGGCTGAATATGATCCCCGTCTACATTTTTTATTCGATGTTCGGCCTGCAGCGGGTGGGAGACCTGATCTGGGCCGCCGCCGATATGCGGACGAAAGGCTTTTTGATCGGGGCCACGGCCGGCCGCACGACGCTCAATGGGGAAGGGCTCCAGCACGAAGACGGAAACAGTCATCTGCTGGCCTACCCCGTGCCGAATCTCATGGCCTACGATCCGGCTTTCGCCTACGAACTTGCCGTGATCGTCCGGGAGGGCGTGCGCCGGATGTATACGGAAAACGATGAAGTCTTCTACTACCTGACCGTGGAAAATGAGAATTATCCGCACCCCCCGATTCCGGAAGGCGATCGCGAAAAGATCAAGGAAGGGATCATTCGGGGCATCTATCGCGTTCAGGAGTCCTCGAAAAGGAAAACCAAGCTGCAGGTGGGTCTTCTGGGAAGCGGGGCGATCATGACGCATGTTTTGAAAGCCCGGAGCATTCTGGAGGAGGAATTCGGCGCAGCGGCAGACGTCTGGAGCGTCACCAGCTACAAGGAACTGCACAAGGACGGCCTGCGGACGGAACGCTGGAACCGGCTGCATCCGACGAAAAAGCCGCGGTCCGCATTCCTGACGAAATCTCTGGAAGCGTCGAAAGGTGACGTGTTCGTTGCGGCCTCCGATTACGTCAAGGCCCTCCCCGAGTCGATCGCCCGTTGGGTTCCCGGTCGGCTGGTTTCGCTCGGAACCGACGGGTTCGGGCGAAGCGAATCGCGAGACGCTCTGCGCGACTTTTTCGAAGTCGATTACCGCCACATCGCCCTGGCGGCCTTGACCGGTTTGGCTCAGGAAGGGCGGCTCGATTTCAAAGAGGTCGAAAAGGCCCGGAAGAAGCTCAAAATCGACTCGGATAAGCCTGACCCGACCTTGACGTAGGGTCTCGTCCCCGCGAGAGTTCGTAAATTAAGGAAGAGAGTTCTCATGGCCACTGAAATCAAATTGCCGGCTTTGGGCGAGAATGTGGAGGAAGGGGAAGTCGTTGCAGTCCTAGTCGAGGAGGGGGATGCAGTCGAGAAGGACCAGCCTCTGATCGAACTCGAAACCGATAAGGCCACGGTGGAGGTGCCGGCCGACGCAGGGGGGACGATTCAGAAAATTCACGTTTCCTCCGGAGATACGATCAAGGTGGGACAGGTGATCGTGACCGTGGAAGCGGGCGACGCCAAGGAAGAGGAGGAGTCGGAAGAGCTCGCCGAGGAGGAGCAGGAACCGAAAGAGAAGGAATCGAAGGGAAAAGCGGCGAAGAAAGCCGAACCCGAAAAGGCGGATGGCAAGGGCGACGCGTCCAAGGAACGGGAGGAAAAGCCGAAGAAGAAAGAAGACAACAAGAAGGCTGGAGCGAAAGCTTCCGATCGGAAGTCGAACCGAAAAGGGGAAGTGGTCGACATCCGCGAAGGCCGCCGCGACGAAGCCGCGAAGGCTTCGGAGGGGCCCGTCCCCGCTTCGCCCGCCGTTCGGCGCTTCGCCCGCGAGATCGGCGTCGACATTCAGGAAGTCTCGGGTTCCGGACCAAAGGGGCGCATCTCGGTGGAGGACGTCAAGGATCATTCCAAGGTCCTGCATTCAAAACGCCGCTCCGCATCCGGCGCGCATCCCGACTGGAGCGACGTCGAGCTGCCGGACTTCGCGCGCTTCGGAGACGTCGAGCGAGAGCGCTTCAGCAACGTGCGGAGGAAAACCGCTCAGCATCTGTCGACCGCCTGGACACTGATTCCTCACGTCACTCAGCACGACAGAGCCGACATCACCAGGCTGGAAACCCTGCGCAAGCAGCATTCCGCAAAGGCCGAGAAAATGGGCGGCAAGCTGACGATCACGGCCATTGGCTTGAAGATCGCCGCCGCCGCTTTGCATGCCTTTCCGCACTTCAACGCCAGCATCGATATGAATAACGAAGAGATCGTCCTCAAGAAGTATTTTCACATCGGAGTGGCGGTCGACACCGAACGAGGGCTGCTGGTCCCGGTCATTCGGGACGTGGATCAAAAGAACATCCTCGAGCTTTCCGTCGAACTGGGCGAAATCGCCGAAAAGGCCAGAGAGGGGAAAATCAGCCTGGAGGATTTGCAGGGGGGGTGCTTCACCATCACGAATCTCGGAGGAATCGGCGGAACGTCGTTTACGCCCATCGTCAACTTTCCGGAGGCCGCGATCCTGGGAATCTCACGGGCCTCCGTGGAACCGGTTCACGCCGACGACGGCTTTCAGCCCCGCCTGATGATGCCCCTGTCCCTTTCCTACGATCACCGACTGATCGACGGCGCCGACGCCGCTCGCTTCCTCCGCTGGGTCTGTCAAGCCTTCGAAGACCCCTTCCTGCTGGCGCTGGAAGGGTAGCCTGAAACTTGCCCAGTGGCGCCGGCTTCCAGCCGGCGATTGGAAATGACCGGCAGGATGCCGGTGCTGCATCAGGCTAAAACGTAAAGCCGAGAGTGGAGAAGAGGCCGAAGTCATTCCGCTTGATGCCGGGACGGGGACTGCTGTCGAAGCTGTCGAAGAACTGCAGACCGAAAGTCAGGCCCGCAAAGAGGGGCACTCTGGCGCCGGCGTCGAATTCGACCAGATATCGATCTTCGGTCAGGATCGGAAGGATCTGACCTTTGCTGGTGACGACGACGGGGCTGAAGATGCGGGTCTCCAACTCGATTCCGCCCAATGCTTCGGCGCCCAGATCGCGGCCCGAGTTTTGAAAGTCCTCCTGCAAAAAAGTGAATCCGCCGAAGATGGAAAAGCTGGTGATCGGGTTTGGATGAATTCGGAGTCCGAAGCCGCCGCCCTGCCGAGTCCGTAGATTCAGCAATTCGCGCTCGTCCTTTTCCACTTCTCCCGTCCCGAATACGAAAACCCTGGGACTGAGGAAGTAATCGTAGCGCAGCCTTCCTTTGAATAGATTGCTGACGGTCTCTCCGTTCCGGACGCTGTAGATTGACTGAAACCGCCCATGAATCCGATCGTTCTCGGTTCGTCTCTCGGGCTGAAACGAAAGCGCCATGTTGCTTTGCTCAGTATTGCCCCGGTTGATGGTGTAGCCGAAGTCGGCGCTTCCCCGCCAGGCCTGAAAGATGTTGAGATCGCTTGCCGGTTCCAGCGGCGGTTCAATCGAAGTAATCTGTGTCCGGTAGCTCGTCAGATGCTCTTCGCCCTCCAGCTCGAGCAGATGCTCTCGCAGCCGAACGATCCCTTCAGCTCGCTTGCCGTTTTCAAATTCCACTACCACCTTGTCTTCCGTTTCCAACCGGGTGACGTGGTCAAAGCCGAGGGTCACTTTTCCTGCGTAGGCGGTTTCGACGACCAGTTTGTTGGCGCGCAGCGAGAGGATTTTTCCCGTAATCCGATCCCCGTTTTCCAGTTCCACCACGCCGGCTCGAAGGCCGGTACCCAAAGGAATTGCGAGTAGGAGAATCTGGACGACGAATTTAAGCATGGATGCAACTCCTGTTGGCTGAAGGCCCGGCTTCTCGGCCCGCTGAGGCGCTCTTTGGCCCGGGGCGTTCAATATCATCGTTTCCGCCTGTGACGAAAAAGAACCGGCCAGGCCAGGGGCCCGAGGGAGGAATCCCAATGCGCCGCCGCCGAAAGATCGAACTAACGGACGATATGGCCGATGCGGCTCCAGCGCGTCTTCGTGAAAAAGTAGACGACCCGCTCCCCGTAAAGCTTCACCACCTCGAAAAGCCCCGTCCGCATATAGGCCTGATCGTCATCCTCGTAAGACCAGAAGACGACCAGAGGGCGCCCGACGATGTACTCCTGGGGAAGGAACCCGAAGTATCGACTGTCGGCGCTGTCGTCTCGATTGTCCCCCAACATGAAGTAGTGCCCTTCGGGAATGGTGACAGGGCCGAAATTGTCGCGGCGATTTTCGAAAGCATGCACAATGGCGGGCCCGTCGGATTTGGTGAAACGATGAACCTTGTAAGGCTCCTCCACCGGCCGGCCGTTGATGTGCACCGTCTGGTTGCGGATCTCCAGCGTTTCCTCCGGCAGCCCGACGGCCCGCTTGACGTAGAGGATTTCCGGCTGTTCCGGATATTTGAATACGACGATGTCGCCTCTCTGCACTTCGCCCGTCGGAGTTATCGGGATGCCGGGACTGAAGGCGTTTCGATACGTGAACTTGTCGATGAGAAGTCGGTCTCCGACGAGAATCGTGGGCTCCATGGACGGCGTCGGCACCGTCATCGGATGAACGACGTATGTGGTGACAAAAAGCGCAATGATCGTACAGTAGACGGTCGTGACAAAGTACTCCCGCAACGTGCTGTGCCGCGATTCTTGGCTGTCCGCCTGTTCCTCCTGCTTCTCCTTTTTCGCCACGCTTGAAAATTATAGTATGTTCGCGGATTCGGTGCCAGCCTCCGCGTTCTGGGCTGCCCTGCCGCGTTCGGAGGCTGCAGTCTGCGCGCCGTTTACCCTCGGCGGGGGGGCCAGGAAGTTTTGCGGACCTCTGAGCGATCGCCGCACTGGCTCAGCAATCGCCGCACCGAACTGCCGCTTATGGGATCCAAGAAAGCGGGTTCGATTTCATAGAGCGGGCGCAGAGCGAAGGCCCTTTCATGAAGCCTCGGATGCGGGATCTCCAGATTTGGAAGCGAAAGGATCTGCTGATCAAAGAACAGAATGTCGATGTCGATGATGCGGGGACCTTTCGGGACTCCGCGAGTCCGCCCCATCCGCTCTTCGACTTCCAGGCAGACCCGCAACAATGGAAGGGGCTTCAGGGAGGTGTGCACCCTGCAGACGCAGTTCAGAAACTCCGGCTGGTCGAGCAAATCGACCGGTTGTGTGCGGTAAACGGAAGAAAGCCGGACGACGCCGACCCCCCGCTCATTCAGGAGACGCAGCGCTTCCTTCAGATGCCGCCTGCGGTCGCCAAGATTTGAGCCCAGTGAAAGAAAAATGCCGGTCTTCATTGTACGCGACTTGTTTCAGCCTGAATGGTCGATACCCGGCAGCTGCGGCGCACTTCTTCCCGAGCTCGCAGCCGTTTCGGCGTCAGAAGACGCTGTCCGGACGCTGAATTGTTCCAAAGCTGCCGATCCCCTTCAGGAAGAATGAAAAGCGCAACTGGCCTTCCTGCCGGAGGCCCACGTTAAATCCCTGGACCTCTACAGAGATTCCGCAGCAGTCCCAAAAGTAGTTGGCGCGGCCGAAATGAGTCAGAAAGCGGGACTGGTCCACATCGTAGCTCAAATTGCCCGAAAGCGAGAAGCCTCGCTCAAAATTGCCCACGCCGAGTCTGGCTTGAACTTGGTTGCTGCCGGCGGCGTCCGCCCGGAGGGCGTCGGCGACGAAATAGGTGGTGGAGACGCTGAGCAACCCGGAACGGTAAAAGCCGGTTAGGGAGAAGTTTCGAAACTCGCCCGCGTTGGTGTCGTAATCGCTGCGGACGTCGAAACTGTATCGTCGCGACGGATTGAATCGGACCAGAGCGGTCACGGGCGAAAATTCTCGTTCCAGCGTTGCAAAAGGGTGGCCCGTCAGGGTCGTCAGCGGAATGAACTGATTGACGGTCCCGTCTCGGAAAGCGCCTCCGAAATCGGCGTCGAAGAACCGTTTCTGAGCGATTTTGACCGAAAGCCATTCGCGGCTTCCCTGCGAGGTCCTGACAAAGAATCGATTGTGCAGCGCATACTCGATTTCATTGGTGTTGGCGATCGCATCGATTTCATCAAACAGGATCTGCGACGGGAACTCGTCGATCCCGCCGATAAAGCGATACCGGACCGAGGGCTCGATCAAGTGCTTCCAGCCTGCGCCCGAAGCTCGTTCGGAAATCTTTGAAAGTCCCCAGCCCTTCAGATCCATCGAGAAGTCCAGATACCGCCGACTCAAGTTTTCGCCGCTGATCTCAAACTGTCCTGATTCCTCTTCGAGGCGATTGCTGTAAAACGTCTCGCGCAAGCCGAGGCGCGGGGAAATTCGAAGGCCCTGGAACAGCGGGATGGAAGTGGAGACCTGCGGGAACAGATCGAGTCTCTGCGTAATCCGAGGCGTCTCGACCAACTGATCAGATCGACTGACCCCGGCCGCCGAGGCGTCAAGATCGAAAAAGATCGGCGCGTCTCCAAGCCTTCTGCCTATCACTTTGTACTGCACGCCGGGGAGGCTTCTGGTGACGGTGTTGCGCGGTCGGAATACGGTTTCCTCACGAGAAACCAGTATGTTGAACGCCTGGGAGCCTTCAAATCGGGTCAAATAGACACGCGAATCCTCAGTTGGTCGGGTGGCCGCGAAGAAGTTATCGGAGAAGACCTGTCGGAAGACGAAATTGGAAACCAGATTCAGATTTGCCACCGCTCGAAATCCGTTGTTCAGGCGAGTCTCTCCAAGCACGTTGAGGCTGGCGCCGCCCTGATCCTTTCGATCGTCGATGAAATAGCCGTCCATTTCCAGCGAGGTGACTTCATTGGGTCGGCTGCGGAAGATCAAACCATTGCCGAATCCGCGCTCAGAAAAGTAATCGACGTTCCAGGTCAAGTCCGCGCTTCTTCCCAGCACGAAATAGGCGGACTGACTGATCCTCCGACCCTTGCTGCTGGAGTTTCCGGTGCTGGGGAGAAGCAGCCCCGTTGCGCGTTCCTTCTTCTCAGTCGGAAAGAGCACCCAAGGAAGATAGAAGACCGGGACATGTTTGATTTTAAAGAACGTGTTGGTCAACCGGGCGGTGCGGCCGAGGTGAATCGTCGCCCTCGTAACCGTAAAGCTCCACTTGGGAATGGCGTCGTCGCAGGCCGTCAAATATCCGTTTTCCACGACGTACACCTCCGGGGACACCCTCGTCAATTTCTCAGCGCGGACGTAGAGCTCCCTGTCGGTAAAGCCCTCCGCCTGATAAATGACGCCGGTCTCGGCAGCCAGATCGATTTCGGCGCGGCTTCCCGTCAGCCACTGGTCGCCGTGTATCAGCTCGATTTCCCCCTCGATCAAAAGCTCATCCCGGTCCCGGAACTGAGTCATTTGATCGGCTCGGAGCGTGGCGTCCAGGTATGTCGCCACGACGTTGCCGCGGGCGATCAGGATCCCTGGACCCTCCGTCTCGAAGAGGTCGGCCTCGATGCGGAGCGTATCTTCGCCATAGGGTATCTCTACTTGCGGGCGACTTTGCCCGAAAGCCGGAGCTCCAAGCCAGAGCCAACACGCGAAAATCGCCCACCAAGCGCGAAAGAACATGGAACTAATAAGATAACAATCTGATCCTAGCCCGTGAAAGTCCCGGCGCGAGGTTCAAACGTCAGCTCAATTGCAAACCGGAACGCTTAGCCGGCGACTCCTGTGCTTTCAGCCCGCTCGAAGCAACGGCGCTCCGCACTTTTTTGGAACCAATCCCCCGTTTCTCCGTGTGACCTTACAGCGGGCGTGTGACCGAAGCGCTGACTGGAGCCGTCCGTTGGTGACTGGACAATGAAAAAGCTGCAGTGCTAAAGTTCTCGACGCGAATGACCGAGCGAAAGTCCCCTCAATCTGACGGCAAGTGGCCTTCTTACACGATGGTCGAAGGCCGGATGAAGCAGATTTACTTCAAGTTCTACAAGGCCACCTATCGAACAAGCGGAATCGACAGAAAGACCAAAGAGCTGATCGCCATTGCCGCATCGCTCGGATTCAAATGCGAGGGGTGCCTGCGGGGCCACATAGACAAAGCGGTCAAGCATGGCGCCAGCCCGGAGGAGATCAGTGAAGCGGTGTGCATCGCAATGGGAGTCGCGGCGGCTTCCGTCGTAGACCAGACCGACATCGTTTCCGAACAGCTCCAGTTGAAGCTGTTTGACAGCGACGATGTCAAGGATGAATAACGGCTTCGAGACCCCTCCCTGAGCCACTCCACAATTCCACGGTCAAGAGGATTCCGACTTTTATTTAGCCCGGATCTTGCAAACAGATCCTGCTGCGGCGCCGGATAGCGGCGCGTCTGCCGCGTTGCCGCTCCTTGGCCTCCTCGACATACTGCACGAGTACGACCGCGGGGGCCTTCCTCGCGCGCCTTGCATCCACGCCGCTCTCCGACGCCTCGCGACGGACCCGCCTGCAAATTCCGGGCTAGGCGGGATCCGCCGCCGAATGCGCGGCACAGTGCTTGACGCGGGAAAAGCAGTTGATTGAGAGGGGGGCCCTGGCGGCGGGAGGAAGCCTTCCAGGGCCCCGTGAGGGAGACCAATGGGTCTTTCTTCAGGGATAATAGATGCGCCTGGATGCGGAAAGTTCAATTTTTTCAAAAAAAATGTTAAAAAATGAGCAGGGTGTCGGAGATGCTGGAGCGATTCCAAAAAAACCTGCGCGCGATCGTCTTTTTCCACCTCGGTTCGGACGCAGTCATCGAATTGGTTGAAGACCCCGAAGGAATTCGCGTCTCCCTGACGCATCCTCGCGTCCGCCCGTTTCAAATGCAGCTGACGGCGAAGCAAATCGAAAAGCTGGTGACGGACCCTACGCTCTTCGAACAGGCCTTTCTGGAGCAACTGACGCGACACAGAAGGAGTCATTGATCGGTTGCCAGGCGCACGGGCCGAGTTCCGAGTTCCATTTTGCGCGGATCTGGGTTTTCCCCATTTGTCAAGGCCTAACCGCAAATCTCTGCCGCACCCTTGCGGGCGCTCTCGATATGGCGGGGCTTCCACCCAGCCCTGACGGACTGGGCTAAAAACTACCGGCCTTGCGGCCTCGTGCGGGCCGTTGCGCTCATCAAAGGCGCGTTCAGGAGAACGCAGAACGAAGAATCGAGAATCCGAAACGGGACCCGGGATTTACAGCGCCAACGGCGCGATTCATCTTCGTGCCCGGGGCAGCGCCCCGGGAATGGGAGCCGCTCGAAGAATGAGAGCCCTGTAAGGGCGGCGTCGACTAAGATTGCGGCGTAATCCGTTCTCGAATTGAATCGCCCCTACAGGGCTGAATTTTCCGGTCGTCTTTCCAACCCGGGGCGTTGCCCGCGGGCTCTGGGA
>DATKAT010000079.1:0-5132 GCA_035514675.1 Acidobacteriota bacterium
CAGGCCTTCGCCGAGGAGAGCGCTCCTTGCGAACTCGTCGAGGGCGAGGTGACGTCATTTCAGCTGTTCATCTCCCGCCAGACCCTGGAATCGGATCAGGTCTGGAAATCGTCCGGCAGGATTTCGGCGGACGGTCTTTTCCAGTTTTACGGCGCCTCCCGCGTCAAGGTGGAGAGGGCCGACCGCAACATCACTCGAGAGATCGCGTATCCGGTCGCCGGGAGCGCTGCGATTTCCGACGTCGCCGCCGCGGATAAGCTGCCCGTCCTGCTGGAGGATCTGGCGCAGGTCCAACTCGTTTCCGTCCCCCGCATTCGCCGGCTGCCTGGCATCGAAACCCTCGAGGAGCAGTCGCCGGCTGAATGCTTCTTCGTCAGCGACGTGACCCTGACACCCAGTCGAGTCTTCGATGAACCGAACTCCGCGACTCTAAAAGACTCCTCCTTCGTTGACTTGAGCCTGGACGCCCGTCGCAGAGGTCTCGAGCGCATCGCCCGGGAGACGCGATGGCGGGAGCGCGTGGCGACCGAACAGCCGGGATGTCGCGTGGAATTGGAAGAGGGCCTGCTGGGAAGACAAATCACCTCGTTGAACCTCACGACGCTGGAACTGGTTCCCGACGTCGATTTCGTCACGGAAACGATCCGCTTCTGGCGGGAAGTCGAGCAGCGCATCGCCCGGCTGCGAGAGGAAGAGGAAGGCTGGAAAAGGGAGCTGGGTCTGAAATGAAACTCCGCGAACGGGAACTGCTGCGCCTTCTGGTGACGGAGGGCCGTGTTTCAAACTCAGGATAAGGCAGCCATGGTTGCGAGGGCAAGGAAGTCCGAATCGATGGGCTTAAACGGGGCCCCGCCCATTTCGAGCGGCGCTCAAGCGAAGGGGGGCTGGGCGACGCGCTTGGTTCGCTGTTGGCCGGCGCCGTTCTCGTGCTTTACGCTGCTGCTGCTTATCTGGGGCTTTCCTCCCATTCAGGCGGCCGGGACCTCCGACGCCTGCTCCGACGCTGACGCCGCCCGGGTTCTGGAACACCTTTCCTGTATGACCGCCAATCAATTGCAGCTGTTGATCTCCTATAGCAATCCCGGTTCGGACGAACATCTGCTCCGAGAAGCGCTGGCAGCGGCAGCGACGGCGGTCAGTTGCGCCAATCGCGGCGGCCTCAGCCTGGATCCAGGCAGTTTAAAGGACTTGCAATGCCTTCGAAGCCGCCTTCTGGATTTCTACCGCAAAGTGGCTCCGGACAGGCCCAGGCCGAAAGAAATCGATCGCACCAAACCGCGCATTCCAACACCCGTCCGAACTCAAGAGCCGGAAAGGCCGAATCCCCTTCGCCACCAGGATCTGCTGGCACGGGCGGCGACAAGGATCCACTTCTGCATGGCGGATACGACTTTGCCCATCGCCGACTGCCTCCACCTGGTCGACGAGGCGCTGACGGATTATCAATTCGTGTTTGAAGCCGCCCTTGGCGTCCGGCGTTCTCCCGACTCCACCGAGGCTCAGGAACTGGCCGAGCGGCTTGGATTCAGTTCGGACCAGCCCGCACCCGACCCCAGCCACCTGAAAACCTTTCTGGATCTGGCGCTGGACAATGTGCTGCGCTTCCCCCTGGTGCTGGGAAAGCGCGTGGGGGCCTTTCTGAGGCCTATCCTTTGCACCGCAGATGAGCTTTACCCGGAACATCGGGACTATATTTCGCATCACTACAACCTGCTGGTCCGGTACGACGACGGCAACGTCGCCTCGGCCGGCCAGATCTTCCGGCTGCTTCTGGCGCTGGAAGAGATGTTTCAGCCGGACTCGGATGTCGCCGGATTTTTGCGTTTCGGCCTGAATGTCGAAGAGGACGCGGCCCCCCCATGCGGACCGCAGGGCTCCGCCTATTTCTTCCCTCATTTGGCGGTCGAACCGGGCTTTCGATTCCCGCACAGGGAGGAGTTTCAGAAACAGTTGGATGGAATCGAGGATCTCTTGGAGAAGACCGGCTCATATACCGAACGTCGGGATCATCTCTGGCAACCGTTTTACGGTTATGCTAGCCTCCTGAGCGAATTGGCGGCCAGGCTGAAGATCTCGGCCTCACGGTCCGAGTCGGCGTGGGAACTCCGCCATTTTTTGATGCTCAGGGCTCGAGACGCCTTTTTGCTGCGCGCCGTGGGGCCGGAGAAACTGCCCCGCGACCCGCGCATGTTGCAGGCGCAGATCAGGCGGCACATCGAAACCTACGGTGGAGAACTGTTCCGCGAAGCCCGCTTCGACGGGCTCCTCGAGTTTTCCGAAGGGTATCTGGAAGGCGACCGCGGCCTGCTGGACGAATCGGAAAGACGGATCCTTCACAGATTGCTTGCCGTCGCCTACACCCTCCGCGGAGACGACGAAAAGGCTCTGTCGCATTTGCAGAAGAGCCACCTTGGGCATTCCGACCTGGAAGCCGTCGTGCGGCAGTTGAAATCGGCAGGGATTGGGGTGTCGATACGGCCGTAGTCCGGATTTCTTAAGCCCCTAGCCGGGCAATCGAGCGACAAAGTGAAACGTTGTTGAGCGCCGTTCCATACAGGCCGCTATGAATGTGGGAGAGTCCATCGAATTATCCGACACCGTTCGGGTCCTGATCCGGACTCCGCAAGACGGTGTGTTTGATGCCCGCATCGCTGGCTGGCAGGCGAATCCTCTAGCGCTGGAACTGCATTTCCAGCAACCCCCACCGGCGGATCAGCCGAGCGAGGAGCCGATCCGCTTTTCCGTTACGACCGGGATCACACCACTGGTTTCAGGGCTGGGGCGACTGCGCTCATCCCCCTCCCAACCGCTTTCAAGGCGCTGGCTTTTCCCGGAATTCACTGTTCCGAAGGATGCTCATCAATTTGAAGCCCGGCTCCGCCCCTTCCTGCCGGCCGCTTCGTTGGAAGCCTCCGAATCCGCGGACCTTCAAGACGGCTGGACTGCGGCTTTGCTGCGATCCTCCCTGCATTTTGAGGAGCTAAGTCAGTTGCTGAATCGCATCCATGCGGCTCGAAGCATGGATACTCTTTTGCGCGAAATAATGGAGGCTGGGCGGCAAATCATGCAGGCGGAGGCCAGTTCCCTGTTTCTCTTGGACCGTGAAACCGGGGAGTCGATTCTGGTGGTTCCAACCGGTCCGGTCAGCGAACAGATTTATGGAAGGAGGATTCCGGCAGGCAAAGGGCTCGTTGGCTGGGTCATTCAGTCCGACCGCCCCATCCTGGTGGATGACCCCTCAAGCGATCCCCGCTTCTTCGGGGAGATCGCTGCCGGAGGGTTCGTCACTCGAAGCATGGCCTGCGTCCTCCTGAAAGATTCCAGCGGGCGGATCACTGGGGTCCTCCAGGCTCTGAATCGCAGGGAGACCGCCTGCTTCCCAGAAAACGAGATCCCGCTCTTCCAGACTCTAGCCGTTCAGGCGGGAATCGCCATCGAAAAGATTCGCTACCACCAGATGGCTCTGGAGAAGGAGCGGATCGAACGGGATCTCGAGCTGGCCAGGGAGATCCAGATTCGATTCCTTCCCGACGCGGCCCCGCAAATTGACGGAGTGAGTCTTGCGGGCTTCAGCCGCCCGGCCACCCAGGTGGGCGGAGATTACTTCGATTATTTCCGACGGGGCCACGACGCTTTAGGGATTGTGATCGCCGATATCTCGGGGAAGGGGATCGCTGCCGCGCTGCTGATGGCCTCATTGCGCTCAACCCTTCGCGCCCTGGCCGAGGAACGGCTGCCCGCGGCTGAAATGCTGCGCCGATTGAACCGAATCTTCTCAGACGAGTCTCCATCCAATCGGTTTGTGACCTTAGCCTATATAGAGCTCCATCCGGCGAAAAGAGAAATGACGTGCATCCACGCCGGTCACAATCCCTCGCTGCTGCTGGATCCCGAGACCGGCGAGATCCGCCAGTTGGAAGCCGGGGGGCCGGTGCTGGGCATCCTGAAAGATGCCGACTTTCAAGAGGAGGTCCACCCTTTGAAACCCGGCCAGCGCATTTTGCTTTACACGGATGGAGTCACGGAGGCCCAGGACCCGGACGAGGAAATGTACGGCGAAGAAAGGCTGGCTGAACTTCTGAAGCTAACGAGCGCGGCTTCAGCTGAAACGCTCGCTCAAGCCGTGCTGGAGGATGTCGGCCTATTCTGCCGAAACGCACGCCAGCACGACGATCTGACCCTCGTCGCAGTCGCCATAAATACGCTCTGAGTTCGCGACCCGCAAGCCACCAATATATCGAGAAAAATAAAAATTAGACAAACCTAAAGATATCGTTTATGCTTTCTAAGCATGCGGATTGTCGCCGGATTGTTTCTGATCGTCATGCTTTCGAGCTCGCTGGAAGCCGTGCCTTACTTTGCCAGGAAGTACAATCTGAGCTGCGGAAACTGTCACACTCTGCCTCCGAATCTGAATGGGTTCGGCCTGGAGTTTGTAGCCAACGGCTATACCCTGCAGGCCGTCCCGTCGCACCCGACTTTGCCGTTTGCAGTATGGGCCACGCAGAGGATCGAGCGTCACGATTCGCGGAATCGCGATTTCACCAAGGCCTTTCCGAACCGCGTCGAACTAGTTTCCGGAGGGGCCCTTTCCCCTCGCTTGTCTTACTTTCTGGAATGGCGCCCCTTAAGCTTCGAAGCCACGGGCCGAGACGGCCGCCTGCTGGACCGAAGCGGGCGATTTGAGGATCTCTTTCTCAATTTTGACGTCGGCGAACGGGTTTCCGTAATGGTCGGACAGTTTCGGATGCTGAGCCAGTGGGACGCTTCGCGAAAGCTCAGCTTGTCGACCCCGGTCGCTTTTTCCGCCTCTGTTGCGGGCAAACCCGCACGGAAGCCGCGGCTTTCCTCGTTGAGATCCTTTTCATTGGAGGGGAGAGCGCCTGCGGTTCGATTTTCCCTGGGCGATCCCGCTGCCGATGGGTGGAATCATGAAGTGACCGTTCCCTTTGCCGGGGAGCTTTCGCTTCCGCTGACCAGCGATGCGCGAAACGCCGCCAGCTTTGAGTTGGAGGCTCGGCCCAAGGGCGCCTTCCTTGAAACTTCCAGGAGGCGCGGGCTCGACAGCTTCGGCGGCAGTTTCTTTGTGGGGGACGACCGCTGGATGGCCGCTCTGATCGGTCAGAAGCAGG
>DATKAT010000080.1:0-3426 GCA_035514675.1 Acidobacteriota bacterium
GGGGAGCTGGGAAGCAGTTGAGCCACTGCGGAGCGCAGCATGGCGTGGGCGCGATCCTGGCGTGAGGTTTCCGGAGCTCCCAAGGCGGTCTCATACAGGTGCACCGCCGCCTCCAGGTTCCCCTGCTCGAATTCAAGGTCCGCCAATTCCAGATCGCTAGGTTCGGCCGGTTCCGGTTCGGGGTCCGGTTCGGGAAGCTCCGGCGTCGCTTCTTCAGCCGGGGACGCCTCTGCATCCGACGGGACCTCATCCTCCGCCTCAGGTTCCGGGTCGACTTCAGGCTCAATCTCTGCCTGGGGAACAGGCGGAGGCGGCACTGGGACAGTAACGGGAGCTTCTTTGCGACAGGCGACGCCGCCGAAGATGAAAGCCACGGCCAGCGCGATCAGAAGCGGGCGTCGAATCATCGTGCACTCACTATATCGCATCCGCCGGGCTTTCGTGGCGAAGATGCAATCGGCGCCCGATGCCTTTGTGATCGTTTCCCGGATCTATTTCAACCTTCGACTCCTCAGACTGCGCTCTTCGAAGCTGCAGACGGAAGCAGCACGTGGAAGACGCTGCCACCTTCAGGGTGATCTCTCACCCAGACGGCTCCTCTGTGAGCGTGCACAATGCCTCGGGTGATCGCCAGCCCGAGTCCGGTTCCCCGCGCCACCATTTTCTTCCCACCGTGGAGATCGTGAAACTTCTGGAAGACCAATTCCTTATGCTCGTCCGGAATGCCCGGCCCCCGATCGGATACCATCACGAGGCAGTAGCTGCGCGCGCCGAACCGCAGCGCCTCCTTCGCCGATTCCGGCAGGGGGCTCGGTACGGAGGATACTTCTTTGGATTCCACCGACACCGCGGAACCCGCTTCGGAGAACTTGACGGCATTGGACAACAGGTTGGTAAAGACCTGAATCAGCCGCTCCCTGTCGCACTGGACCCGCAGTGACGACTCCGCATGCCGCACATGGACTTGGATATTCTTCTCATGCGCCAACCCTTCGAGCCCTTCCACTGTCTGATCCACGATCTCGCAGATCGAGTGCTCGGCCAGATCAAACGGCATCGCGCCGGCTTCGATCGTCGACAGATGCAGGAGGTCCTGAATCATCGAGGAAAGCCGCACGCCGCTGCGCCGGTTCAACTCCAGCAGCCAGCGCTGCTTCTGGCTCAGGGGCCCGGGGATCCCCTCCAGAAGAATTTCATTGATCTCCTGCATGGAAGCCAGAGGCGCCTTCAATTCGTGGGAAACATGCGAGACGAAGTCCTTCTTCAATTCATCCAGCTCGTTCAATCGACGCACCATGACGTTGAAATTCCGGGACAACTCGGCCACCTCGTCCTGACCCGATTCATCCAGGACGAAGGAAAAATCGCCCTTGGCGACCGCTCGGACTCCGCGCGTCAACTCCCGCAGCGGCCTGGAAATCGAACCTACGATGACGAAGGAAACCAGCACGGCTAAACCGGATGCGACCACGACGGTCCACCAGGAAATCCATTCGACCCGCTCGCTCATGGCCCTGGCCTTTTCGACCTCCCCTTGAACAACCTCTCCGCTCCGTTGGATCAGGACCTCCGTCTGCATCCTCATTTCCGCAAAGCCCGCCTCCAGGCGCTGCGCAAGAGCATCGTCCTCCACCGCCCGCCCTGTTTCGGATGCGTCTTCAACGATTTGAAAGTCCCGACGAAACCGGCCCCAGATCTCCTGGAGCCTGCGCACTTCATCCCGTTCCGGCGGCGACAGGTCGTAGGCGGCCAATTCGGCGATCGACAGGTCGAAGGTTCCACGAAGGCCGCTGAGGGGGACCCCGTAGTCAGGATCTCCCAGTTCGATGTACTTCCGTGTCAGACTTTGGAACTCCTCCAGATCCTTGAGAATCCGGACGGCGATCTGAGCCGACTCGAACGTGATTTCGGCCAGCTGCTGGTCGACCACTCGCATCTGTTGGATTAACCGACTCTGATAAAGCTGGGCGCTGACGAGAAGTACAAGCAGAATGAGATAGCCTGAGGCGATCTTGGTCGCTATGCTCATTCCTCATTCTCGTACGATTTCAGCTTGTTCCGAATCGTCTTGACGTCCAGGCCGAGACTCCTGGCCGCTTCCGCCTTGTTGCCGCCTGTGGCTCGCAGAGTCTCCAGGATCAGGCGCTTT
Source organism: Acidobacteriota bacterium (assembly GCA_035514675.1). GTDB lineage: Bacteria > Acidobacteriota > UBA6911 > RPQK01 > JAPXNP01 > DATKAT01. Next base: position 2,150 of record DATKAT010000080.1, read on the forward strand.
TCCACCTCCTTTGCCGTGGCGCCAACGGGGATCGTCAGCCGGCCTCCGGAGGCCGAAATACCCGGATCCTCCAGATAAGGCGGAAGATGAGAGGCCTCCACCCACTTGCCCTTGGCCAGCACGACCGCCCGCTCGATCACGTTGCGAAGCTCCCTGACGTTGCCCGGCCAATGATAACCGGACAGGATTTCGCGAGTCTCGTCGCGCAGCCCTTCAACCGAGGCCCGATGCTTTTGATTGAAGAATTCGATGAAATGCTGGGCCAGCAAAGGAATGTCATCCTTGCGTTGCCGCAAGGGAGGAATGTGGATGTTAAAAACATTCAGCCGGTAGTACAGGTCGGCTCGGATTGCTCCCGCCTCGACCGCTTCACCAGGCTCCCGGTTAGTGGCCGCCAATACGCGCACGTCGACCTGAAACTCCTCCTTCCCTCCCAGACGTCGGACGCGCCCGTCCTCCAGAACGCGCAACAGTTTGGTCTGCAGCGCCTGCGGCATCTCGCTGATTTCATCCAGAAACAGCGTCCCGCCGTCGGCGACCTCAAAGCACCCCTGGCGCGAAGCTGACGCTCCCGTAAAGGCGCCCTTTTCGTGACCGAAGATCTCGCTCTCCATCAGTTCGGAGGGAATGGCGGCGGTATTGACGGCTACAAAGCTCGCCGCCGACCTGGAACTGAATTCGTGCAGACTACGGGCAACCAGCTCCTTTCCCGTGCCGCTTTCTCCGGAAATCAGAACCGAAGCGTCGGTGTCGGCGAGGTCTTCGATCAGGCCATAGATCTTCCTCATTTCCGCGCTCTGACCGACGAAGGGCCCGAAGCCTCCATCCTTCCGCATGGAATCGCTCAGTCTTCCGGCGTTCTGGCGCAGTCGATTCTCACCCTCGGCAGCCGACAGAACCGCCCTCAGCTTCTCGTGATCGATCGGCTTGGTAATGAAATCATGCGCCCCCTCCTTCATCGCCTCGACCGCCATGTCGACCGTCCCATGAGCCGTCACTAGAATCACCGGCCGGGCCTCGTCGCCTGCCTTCAGCTTGCGCAGCAGCTCCAGCCCGGAGATCTCCGGCATCTTGACGTCGGAAATCACAATGGCGGGCTGAAAACGTCGTACAGCTTTTTCGGCCTCATCCGCGTCCGCGGCCGCCTCGACCTGATACCCCCATTTGGCCAGACGCATCGCCAACACTTCGCGAATCGCTTCATCGTCGTCCACGATTAGAATCTTGATTGCCATGGCAGAAACCATCATCCAACGCGGAACGATGATTCGTCAATT
>DATKAT010000081.1:0-5334 GCA_035514675.1 Acidobacteriota bacterium
CAGTTCGTATTCCTCTTCAGCGGACAGGGGCTGAAACTGGCTGATCTCCAGCAGATATCTCCGCAGAGGATCGAGTTTCGCGAGCGAGTGCTTGCCTTCCTGCGGCAACTCGTCCGCCTTCCTCCGGCCGAGGACCGATGAGAGGAGTTCTTCTTCCTCCGTGAGCTTGTCTTTGGCGGGATCTCCAGTCATGGCTGAAATGAGTTTACCATAGCGCCGGAGGGCCCCGAGGAGGTCAGCAAATAGTGTCCTGAGTCAGAAGTTCGTCGCAATACAAAGGGTGGCGAGGCGCCCGGCCGACTGTCGACGAACTTCTGACTCAGGACACTAGCCGGCGTTTCTCACACGGGCCCGTCGCGAGGCGGCGGAGAGCGGAGCGGAACCAAGGCGCGCGACGAAGGCCCGCGCAGTCGTACTCGTGCAGTACGTCGAGCAGGCCGAGGAGCGGCAACGCGGCAGACGCGTCGCTATCCGGCGCCGCAGTAGGAGGCGTGTGAGAAATGCGGGCTAGGATCGGCGAATGCCCGCCTTCTCAGAAAGGGGCCGTGGCCTCCGTCTATGCTGGATCCCGCGTAGGCTCCGGCGTGAATTCCTCTTTCCCGAAGCGCTCGTACATCTCCACCTCGAAAGGGCTGCCCATAATGACGGGAACCCGCTCGTGCAGTTCGACGGGCGAGACCTGGAGGATTCTTCCCGAACCGGTAACGGCTTTCCCTCCCGCCTCCTCCAGAATGAAAGCCATCGGGTTGGCCTCGTACAGGAGCCTGAGCTTCGCTTTCGGCCGGTCCGGATTCTCGCAGTTGGCTGGATGCAGGAACACGCCCCCCTTCAAGAGGGTTCGATGGACGTCTGAGACCATGGATCCGATATATCGCAGCGAGTACGGCTTGCCCAGGTCGTTACGATCGGACTTAAGCCATGCGACGAATCTTCGCGTGGGTTCATCCCAGAAGCGATGGCTCCCCTCGTTGACCGAGTAAATGTTTCCTCGCTTTGGAATCCGGACATTGCGATGGGACAGCAGAAATTCGCCGATGGCGGGATCCAGCGTGAATCCGTTGACTCCCTGCCCGGTGGTGTAAACGAGCATGGTATTGGAGCCATACACGACGTAGCCGGCTGCAACCTGCTGAACGCCGGGTTGCAGGCAGTCCTCGAGGCTGCCGTCTTCGCCGTCCGTGACTTTCCTCAAAATGGAAAAGATCGAACCGATTCCGGCGCTGACGTCGATATTGGACGAACCGTCCAGCGGGTCGAACAGCAGAATGTATTTGCCTTTCTTGAATTTTTTCGGAATCGGGATCACGTCGTGAGATTCTTCAGAAGCCATCAGACAGAGATGGCCGCCGTGGTCCATGGCCCGAAAGATCATCTCGTGGGCGAAAACATCGAGCTCGCGGACTTCCTCCCCGTGTACGTTTTCGAATCCGGCCAATCCAAGAGCCTGCCCCAACCCGGCATTGTTGACCTCATTGGAGATGATCTTAAAGGCGATGGTCAAATCCCAGAGCAGGCTGGTGAATTCGCCGGTGGCCTTAGGGAAATCCTTTTCCTGTTCGACCAGATGGCGTCCGATGGTATAAATGGGTTGCGAAGGGTTCAAGCCGACTCCTTTCGATTCCGACGGCGCTCCAGCCCCCGAACTAGTGAACGGTCCGCGTCTTTTTGGTCATGAAATCCATCAGAATGTATTGGGCAAGATTGAGCGTCGTCGTGAAGTAGGCCTTTCCGTGACAGATTTCGGAAACCTTTTTTACAAACTCAACCAGATAGTACTCCCGGGCCAGCATGAACGTGTTGATGAGGATTCCTGCCTTCCGGCACTGGGCCACTTCTTCATAGGTCTGCTGCAGAATCATGGGATCCAGACCGAATGGATTCTTGTAAATGCGGCCGTTGGGCAAGGTGACCGCCGACGGCTTTCCGTCCGTGATCATGACAATCTGCCGCATGTCCTTGCTGCGGTTGCGAAGGATGCGGCGGGCCAGGCGCAGACCCTCCCGGGTGTTGGTGTGATAGGGGCCGACCTTGACAGCCGGGAGCTTCACCAGAGGGATTTCCTCGGCCGAGTCGTGAAACAGCACGACGTCGAGGGTGTCGCCGGGGAACTGCGTCCGTATCAGATGCGCCAACCCCAGCGCCACCTTTTTGGCTGGAGTGAAGCGGTCCTCTCCGTAAAGAATCATGCTGTGGCTGCAGTCGAGCATCAGAACCGTAGCGCAGGAGCTCTGATACTCGCCCTGGTGGACCATCAGATCCTCATAATCGAGCTGGATGGGGAGTCCCGGGCCTTCCCTTCGCACGGCATTGAGCAGCGTCGATGAATAGTCCAGGTTCAGTGCGTCTCCGAAGACGTAGGGACGGCTGTGCCCCTCCGCCTCCACCCCCGGCGCGAGATCCCGCGTCGAATGAGCGCCGAAGCTCGACTTGCCTAGTGAGGAGAGCAAGTCGCGCAATGTCCTGTAACCCAAAAAATCGACGCTTTTCTCAGTCAGCTCGAATTCCAGGGGCCCATCCGCTTCGCCCTCCTCTCCGACTCCAGCCCCAGAAGCCGAGTCCGCCGGCATCGTCCGGGCCGTTAAATAACCCTCCTCGATCAGTTTTCGGATCACCTGCTTGAGAAACTCCTCCACCTCCTGAGAGATTCGATTCCGGGAGTCCGCCGCAAAGTCCCGCATTTCCTCTCGCCACTCGTCAGGCAGGTTCACGTCCTCGGCGAGCAGCTCCGCCAGAATGCGCATCAGGTCCTTTTGGCCATGCGGCGCGCGGCGGCCGCTGCCGGAGCGATGCGGAAACCCGCTCTCCAACAGAAAATCCTTCAGGCGATTCAGGAGCTCCTCGAGGTCCAGATCATCCAGAGGAGACGGAGTGTATCTGGTGTAGCGAAAACGGGACATGAAGTTCGTTTCAGGCGTTTAGTCTTTGGTGCTCAGTGCTTGGTGCTCAGTGCTTGGTGCTCAGTGCTCAGTGCTTGGTGCTTGGCGCTCGGTGCGGTCTGCACTCTTTTTGATATGACCTCCGTCGGAAGCTGGGGACGTGCAGTTCTTGGTGCGCCTTGGCGAATCCGATTTCGACTTTCCATGGGGCCCGCTTTCTCTTGCATCGTTCAGCCAGTGCAGCCCTGAAACTTTGATTTCCGAGCAGCGCACTAAGCACCAAGCACTAAGCACCTCGAACCAATGACCTCGCACCAAGCGCTAATGTCGCGTGGCCTGGCCCTTTCCCTCTCCTTTAATTAAATGACTGTCGGTTGGCCTCCAGAGCGTTGAACGGATCCATGTCTTCGGGTTCCTTGTAATAGCCTTTGCTCTCGCTGCGGCTCAGCTTTTTTTGAGCGCACAGGCCTTCCAGCAGGAATTCGGCGGCGGAAACGGCCAGTCCCGGGGCCCGTCTCGGGTCGACCTGAAATTGCTCGAAAAAAACTTCCACGCCCTGAATCTGACCGATCCGCTGCAAATAGTCCGCATCCGAAGTCTGCTCGGACACTTGCACTTCTCCGCCCAGGTTGAACCACTGGACGACCTGTTCGAATGAGTTCTCTGGAAAGCGCCTGCCGAAGATCTCATGGACGGCAAGTTGTATCAATTCGCGCCCGATCCTTTCCGCGCCCTTCAGCTCCCCTTCGTATTCGAGTTCCAGCTTTCCGGTGATGGCCGGGAGAGAGGCGTAGATGTCGGCAATTCTGACGGTGGCCGAGTCCTCCTGGTTCAGCAACGCTCGTTGTTCGGCATTGCTGATGCTGCTTTCCGCGCAACTGATGGGCATGCGCTGACTGACTCCCGAGCGTCGATCGATTCGACTGTCCTGCCGGGCCACGAAAGCCACCATTTCGATAATCTCTGAAATAAACTCCGGCATTTGAGTCGAGATCTCCTGTCGTCCCGTCCAGGCTTCCTGGCCGGTGATCCGTACGGCGTCGCGCAATCGCAGAGGGTAGTGGGTCCGGATTTCCGATCCGATTCGATCCTTTAGCGGAGTGATGATCTTACCGCGAGCGGTGTAGTCTTCGGGGTTGGCTGAGAAGATCAATAACACGTCCAGCGGCAGCCGCACCGGAAACCCTCGAATTTGAACGTCCCCTTCCTGCATGATGTTCAGGAGGGCGACCTGTATTTTTGGCGCAAGATCCGGCAATTCATTGACCGCAAAAATTCCACGGTGAGCTCGCGGAAGCAGGCCGAAATGGATGTTTTCGAACGAGGAGAGGCTGGTTCCTCGCCGGGCCGCCTTGATCGGATCCAGATCTCCGACGATGTCGGCGACGGTCACGTCCGGCGTGGCCAGCTTCTCAACGTAGCGATCTTCCCGCGTCAGGAATCGAATCGGCAATTGATCCGCCTCCAGCTCGATCCGTCGACGGCTGACGTCCGATATGGGAAAGAAAGGGTCGTCATTGATCTCCGATTCCGCGATCACGGGAATTTCATCGTCCAAGAGCTGTGTGATGCCGCGAAGAATGCGGCTTTTCGCCTGCCCGCGAAGCCCCAGCAAGATGAAATCGTGCCGGGACAGCAGGGCGTTGATGACGGCCGGTTTGACGGTTTCATCGAAACCGACGATCCCGGGCAGCACATCCTCGTCCTTGCGCAGCTTTTCGATCAGGTTCTGCCGGATCTCGTCCCGAACGGAGCGGAACTGTGGCGGAACGCCCTTTTTTTTCAGCTCTCCGAGAGTCGTCGTCTTCATTTTGTCTCCCGAACCAGCGGCGCTGCAGCCGGCCAACCCGGCGGAAGAAATCGGAACAGAGTCATTCCAAATCGTCGGCCCTTGAGAAGCTTTCAAAGTTCGGAAACACAGGACCGGACCCAAGCCAGCCCGCGACGCGCAGGCCGCCTCGAATCACTCGAGGATACCACAGCCGGCAAGTGAAGCGAATCGAAGCGCAGGCTGGCCGAACCTGCTGCGGCGGACGAGTTGGGAAAGAGCGCGGAAACTTGGAAAATCCCTTTCATGGCGATGTGTTCCTCACTCTGCGGCGCCTGCCTGCCAACCCCTGGCCGTCACAATTTCAAAAGCTCGACAATCCGGTCCCGATCCAGGTCGACCTGGACGGGGCGATTCGAAAAACGAGGATGGATTCTACCCGACTTTTTCGTTACCTCGGTTCGATAGGCGGCGTGTTGATACAGGTTGTCCAGGTGATAGTTGACGGTATATTCGGGGTCTTTTAGCTGGTGTCCGGTCAGGATCGCGACGACGTCTTCCTCTGCATCGATCCTGACATTTTTGCGGTCTCCTTCGATCAGCTTCTTCAGTCCGGCCACGGTGGTTGCCGACGCCGGTTCGCATCCGATTCCGTCTCGGCCCAGGATCGCCTTGGCGTCGGCGATTTCC
>DATKAT010000082.1:0-14267 GCA_035514675.1 Acidobacteriota bacterium
CAGGTAACAGTAACTGCATTCCATATGGCAGTTGCTGGCGAAGTTGACGATGAAATAGTTGCAGCAGGCGTTCCGCACGTTTCCGCGAGTCTGTCCGGCGGGGCAGGGCTTGAAAAAGCGGCCCCGGTGTCGAGACAGGATCAGCGACTTCTTGGCCCGGGCGATCGACGGTTGCAGTTGTTTGACCTCCTGCAGCATCCGCTCGGCTGATTTCACTCGGCGAACGGGGGTAGAGGGAAGGCGACGGAGAACGTTTCGTGCGACCGCGCTTTCCGCAATCGATGTCTCGAGGACGATTTCGTCCGGCCGATACGCCTGCATCGACTCCAAGATACCTCAATCCGCCCCCTTGTTTCGCCTGTTTCCTGCAGTTGCGGGGCCTCGCCGTCGGGCGAGGCTTCCCGATGCGCCGGGCTTTTTGCAGTTTCCGGACCGAAGTTCACGCTATAACAGTTTGAAAATCGCATTGAAGGCTTTTGCTTCGGCCAGTTCCTTCAAGAGGCCCGACAGCCTTTTCAATTCGGCGGGGCTGCTGACCTTCAGGCGAAGCTGCATCTCCGAGCCCTCGAGGTTTTCAGGCAGACTGATCTGGATTTCGGGAGGAATCGACAGTTCCGAGCGAAGCGCTCGCGATCGCTCCTGATAGGCGGAAAGCACAGGAAAGCGCAGCCTGTACAAGCGGTCCCGAATCTGTTGGCACTTCTCCATAGTCATATTCTGGGCACCCAGCGGGCGGCCCGCCGCTTCCTCCCATAACTGGGCGGGCGGGGAGCCTCGAAGCGCGGCCAGGTCGTCCATCAACCCGAAAAGTTCTCTCTGCTTGTTTCTTCCAAGGCGCAGCGAATCGACCAGTTCGGCAAAGCCGCCGGACGACGTCTCGGGCCATTTGGCCAGTCTCAGGGCCAGATCGCAGTCCAGCGCGTCGTCGCAGGCTTTCTGCAGCCGCAGGGGAAGGGCGGCCAATTGCAGTAGACGATTCAGATGATAGGGATCCGGGCGAATTCCCAGGAAGCCGAGAAATTTTTCCATCGCCACTTCACGGGCGAATCCGAATTGAAGCACGAGCTTTGAGGCGGCGCGCGCCTTTTCAATCTCGGTGAGCGGCCGGCCGGCGCCGGCTTCATAAATCGCTTCCGCAATGAGCTCCTTTTCGTCGGCCGAGGCGGGGCGTACGATGGCGAACGCCCGTTCGATCTGCAATTCGGCAGCGACAGCGCATCGGCGGAATCCGGAGATCAGACGAAATCGGCGGGTCGCAGTCCCTGGCTGGACCCGGAGAGGGGTGAGAATGCCGACCTGCCTGACGGATTCTTTCAACTCGGACAGGGGCCCCCAAGGGGAGGAAATCCTGAACCGTTCATCCGCCAAGTCGATCTGCTTCAGCGAGAGTTCCTCGAGCACGGGGTTCAGTCCTTTTCCGGCGCCCAATCGGGGAAACTTTTTCCAATCGGAGGTGTCATTATAGGCGAGCAACTTTGACTGCGTAAATTCATCTCAGCTATTGCCATTCGAGTCGATCATGCTTAAAATGCTACTCTCGTTAATGGCTTGGATCCGGCGTCCGAGAAGCAATCGGCAGTCGGCTTTGCGGTCAATGAACCGGTTCAAAGAGATTTTCAGATGGAGGTCATACGGTCCCGATGATTGGCAAACACTTTAATTCAACGATTACGATGGCGGTTTTCAGCGTCCTCGCTCTCGCGAGCGGGTTGGCCCTCGCGCAGGAAGTCTCCTACACGGCTGAGGAGTATGCGGCCTTTCAGCAGGCGGTGGAACAGGGTGAGGGCTCGATGATTCAGTTCATCCAAGAGAATCCGGAATCCGCGCTGAACGAATATGTGGTGGGCGCGTACCTTCAGAAAATGCAGGAATACCAGCAGCAGGGGGATCACGAGAAGGTGGTGCAGGCCGGCAAGAAGTTCCTCTCCGAAGTGGATGGCGCTCAGCCCGGCGTCCAGCAGTTGACGAGCTGGTCCGCCTTCCAGGTCGGCCAGTTTCAAATTTCCGCCGAAGTCGGCGAAAAGCTGTACCAGAAAAATCCCGATGTCCCAGGGCTGGAGTTCATTCTGGCTCGATCGTTTCAAAGCCTGCAGCAGAAGGAGAAGTTTCTGACGTACTCGGAAAAGGCGTGCTCCCAACTGGAACCAAAGGACTGCCTCGACATGCTTCCCGAGATCGTGGCTCACTATGCCGGCGAACGGCAGTGGACCCGGGCCAGTTCGTATGCGCAGCAATTGCTGAAGGCCGTCGATACGGCGGAACGCTCGCCGCAGGTTCCCGAAGCGGAGTGGAATCAGTGGACCGCCGAACAGCGATCCGTCGCTTACACTGTAATCGGGCGAGAGGCGTTCGAGAACAAAAACTGGAGAGCGACGGAGCAGAACTTCGAAAGAGTGCTGAGCGTTTCCCGGGATCGGACTCGCCGCGCGGAAGCCTTCTACTATATCGGGATGTCCCGTTGGAATCTGGAGAGGATCGATCCCGCCATGGAAGCCTTCGCCAAAGGATCTGTGCTTTCTCAGACTCCGCATGCTGAGATCAACCGTCGGCACCTGGAACGCTTGTACAGGTCCACTCACAATGATTCGCTGGCCGGACTCGACGAATTCATCAGTCGCGTGACCCGTTAAATCTCCCGGCGGCGGCCGCAGCTTGGCGCGGCCGCCGCTGAACTCGATTCATTTGACGGCGGGTGTTTTCGTCCGGGTTTTCGGCGCATGCGTCGCTGTCGTGGCGAACTGATAAAGTAAGAGTTTCCGTCACACCGGGACGAAGACGCCATGGCCAATCCGCAATCGATCTTGAATCGGAGCTGCTTGGCCTCCTTGAATTCGCAGCAGAAGGAGGCGGTGATCCGTACGACCGGCCCGGTCCTGGTACTGGCCGGCGCCGGGACGGGCAAGACTCGAACCATCACTCACAAGATCGCTTATCTGGTTGGAGAGGGAATCAGCGCGTCCGACGGAATTTTGGCCGTTACGTTCACCAACAAGGCCGCCGAAGAGATGCGAGCCCGAGTCGAGCAGCTTCTGGACGGGCAAGATCCGCCGCTGGTTTGCACCTTCCACTCCTTCGCCGTCCGGGTGCTGCGCAGCCATGCTCCCCTGGTAGGTTTTCAATCCGACTTTTCCATCTGCGACACCGACGACCAGCGCAAGATGCTGACACAAGTCTGCAGGGATTTAGGGTATCGATCGGACGAACTTCCCGCCCGCATGCTGCAGCGCCTGATCAGTCGCGCCAAGAACTGCCGCATCGGGCCCGAGGCGCAGTTGACGGGGGAGAGCGGCCCCTTTGCGGAACGCATCCTGAAGGTGTTCCGCTCCTATCAGTCGCTGCTGAAGAAATCCAACGCGATGGATTTCGACGACCTGATCGGATTTACTGTGAAGCTGTTTCAGGAGAATCGTGCGGTCGCCGAAGAATTCAGCCATCGTTTCCGCCACCTGTTGATCGACGAGTACCAGGACACCAATGCCCCTCAATACGAACTGATTCGAAGTCTGACGTGCGTCCATCAAAACTTGACTGCCGTGGGCGACGAGGACCAGTCCATTTATGGATTTCGCGGCGCCGACATCGAAAACATCCTGAGGTTCGAAGCCGATTTTCCCGGTGCGAAAGTCATCAAGCTGGAGGAGAACTACCGTTCGACCGGCCGCATCCTGGAGGCGGCCACGGCGGTCGTCTCCACAAACGTCCGTCGAAAGGGCAAGGTTCTCTGGACCGAAGGGGCGCCTGGAGATCTGATCACCGTCTACGTCGCGGAGGATGCGGGGGAGGAGGCTCGATTCATCGCCCGTCAAATTTACGAGAGACTTTCCCGGGGCATCCATCCGTTGGCCGTCCTGTACCGGACCAACTTTCAGTCTCGTCAGATCGAAGAGGCTCTGAGACGTCTGGACATAGATTATCGCCTGGTGGGGGGAGTCAGCTTTTACAATCGGAAAGAAGTCAAGGACGCCATCGCGTATCTGAGGACGGCTTTGAATCCTAGCGACGACGTCGCCCTTACGCGGATCATCAATGAGCCGAATCGGGGCATCGGTCAGGTGACCTTCGACGCGCTGTTTCAGACGGCTTCATTGGAAGGGATCTCCCTCTGGAACGCGATCGAGTTGGTTCTTCAGAAGCAGACGCTCGCAGCGCGGTCCCGCGCCGCTTTGGATCGGTTCCGCAACCTCGTTTTCAGCTGCAGAAAGCATCTGGCGCTTCCGCTTCACCTCGTGTTGGAGAAGATCCTGGGATCGTCAGGCTATCTGCAGGCGCTTCAAGACCAGGGTTCCGATGAAGCCCACGACCGCCTGTTGAACCTCAAGGAGCTGGTGACGGTTGCCGAAGAGCACGCCGCTCAGGGGCGCACTCTGCTGGATTTCCTGGACCACGCGGCGCTGCGAAGCGATCTCGATGATTTCGACCAGAACGCCAGAGTGACTTTGATGACGTTGCATAATGCGAAGGGGCTGGAGTTTCCGGTAGTGTTCCTGGCTGGGTGCGAGGAGGGTCTTTTCCCGCACGGGCGCTCCGTTGCGGAGGGGGATGTGGAGGAGGAACGGCGGTTATGCTACGTCGGCATGACCCGCGCTCAGAAGAAGCTTTATCTGACTTATTCGCGCAGCAGGAGGCTGTTCGGTCGCGATTCAGGAGGAATCAACGAGCCAAGTCGATTTCTTCATGAAGTCCCGGAGTCGCTCACGGAAGTAGGAACGCGCTTCGGGAGCAACTTGCAGCGTCCTCCAGGCGCGGCGGCCGGCTATACGCATCCGATGCGAAGGTCTGGAAGCTACCCTGGGAAGACCTACGATTCGGCCGAAAGCGTCAGGCGTTTCCTGTCCGAAAGGGAGGGCGCAGGAAAGCCGTCGTTCTCTGAAATAGCCGCCGGGGCCATCGTCATGCACGACGACTTTGGAAAGGGCCGCGTCCTGAAAGTGGAGGAAGGCAGCCAAGGGCTGAAGGTGACCGTACAGTTTCCGGGGTTGGGGATCAAGAAGCTGCTGCAAAGCTACGCCCGTTTGCGTGCCGTGTGAACGAACTGCGGAAGGAACGCTTCCCGAAACCAATGCGCCGCCGCAAGCCGAGGGGGACCAGTGGAGCGGATCGACGCAGTTCTTGAGATTTCCGTCGACTATGCATGGGGTCTGCCGCTGCTGACTCTGCTGATCGGCGGAGGCGGTTTTTTTCTCGCCTTCTCCAGGTTTCTTCCCTTTCAGGGTCTGCGGCACAGTCTGGAGATTCTTCGGGGCAAATTCGACCGGGTCGACGATCCGGGAGACATTTCGCATTTTCAGGCGCTGAGCACCGCGCTGGCCGCCACCGTCGGGATGGGAAACATCGGCGGCGTGGCCATCGCCATCACACAGGGCGGACCCGGAGCGCTCTTTTGGATGTGGTTGGCGGCGGTCGTAGGGATGGCCACCAAGTTCTTCACCTGCACGCTGGCCGTCATGTTTCGAGGCGAGGACAGCCTGGGGCGGATTCAGGGAGGGCCGATGTACTACATCGAAGTCGGCCTCGGCAAACGCTTTGTTCCGCTGGCAGTCTTCTTTTCCATCTGCGGCATGATCGGTTGTCTGTCGATGTTTCAGTCCAACCAGATGGCGGAGATCCTGGAGGCAGCCTACGGGGTTCCGCCCTGGCTGACAGGAGGCGCAGCGGTCCTTCTGGTGGCCGTCGTCATCCTGGGCGGCATCGTTCGCATCGCCCGCGTTGCAGGCGCGCTGGTGCCCGCCATGTGCTTTCTCTATTTGATTGCATGCGGTTTTATAGCCGCCATGAACGTGGAGAAGATCCCCGGCCTGGTCTATCAGATTTTTCACGATGCGTTCACCGGCACGGCGGCTGTAGGAGGCGCGGCCGGGATCGGATTTCTGACCGTCATGCAGACTGGAATCAAGCGGGCTGCATTTTCAAATGAGGCGGGCATCGGAACCGCCCCGATGGCGCACGGGGCGGCCCGCACCAGAGAGCCGGTCCGAGAAGGCCTGGTGGCCATGCTCGGACCGTTTATCGACACCATCGTGGTTTGCTCCCTGACCGCCGTGGTCATCCTCTCGGCGGCCGATTGGAGGGAAGTGGACGGCGTGCAGGGCGTCTCCCTGACGATCCAGGCATTTCAGAACTCGATGGGCGCGTTTGGAAAACTGGCGCTGGTGGTGATCGTCTGCTGCTTCGGACTTTCTACCATGTTCGGCTACTCCTATTACGGCAGAAAGTGTTTCGCCTATCTTTTCGGAGCGCGACGCAGTCACCTTTACAACTATTTCTATCTGGCCATGCTGTACGTCGGCGCCGTGTGGACGGCGAGCATGGTCGTCAACCTGATGGACACTGCCTTCGCCCTGATGGCCTGGCCGAACATGGCGGCGGCGCTGCTGCTCGCTCCGCGAGTTCTGGAAGCGACCCGAAGCTATTTCCGACGACACCCGCAGGCGGCCGGGCTCCGACGCAGTCCATGAGGAACTCGACGAAGGCCGACCTTTCGCTGGTTCTGGTGGCCATGTTCTGGGGCACCTCCTTCGTGGTGGTCAAGGACGCCCTTGCAGTCGTGCCCCCCTTCTGGCTGATATTCCTGCGTTTCGCGGTCGCTTCCGTCGGAGTAGGGCTGCTGTTTCCGGGCGTCTGGCGCAGGTTGGATCGCCTGCTGCTGCTGGCGGCCGCCATCGTCGGCCTCTGTCTGTTCGCCGGGTTTGCCCTTCAGACTCTCGGCCTGCAATGGACCACGCCTGCAAAGTCCGCGTTCATCACGGGATGCGCGGTTCTGCTGGTTCCGCTCTTCAGCCGTCTGCTTTTCGGTCGAACGATCCCGCGACCCGTGATGGGCGGCGCCTTCCTGGCGCTGTGCGGCATCTACCTGCTGGCTCGGCCGGACGACCTGACCCGGGTCAATCTGGGAGACCTGCTGACTTTCGGCTGCGCAATCGCCTTCGCACTCCATATCATTTCTATCGGCTACTTCGCGGGGCGGGTCCCCTACCAGGCTCTGGCAGTCCTGCAGATATTCTTCACCGGCTTGGCGGCCCTCCCATTCGCGATGGCGCTGGAAGTCCCCAGCCTCGATTACGGAATCCCTGTCTTCGCTTCCGTTCTGTACCTTGGAATCTTCTGCTCGGCGCTGGCCTTTTTGATCCAGACTCACGCCCAGCAATACACCACGGAAGCGAGAACCGCTCTGATCTTTGCTCTGGAGCCGGTTTTTGCGGCGATTTTTGCGGTCGTCGTCCACCAGGAAAGCCTGGAATGGGTCGAATGGCTGGGAGGAGCTCTCATTGTCGCCGGAGTCCTGATGGCGGAAGTGCGTGTGCTACAATTGAAAAAGTGAACGCCCATCGGGCCGCTGACGTATAACTTGAAGAATTTGAGACTGAGTGCGAGAAGGATAAAGAGCGCAATGGCAACCCGAAACAATCCCTTTCGGATGGCGACTTGCGCCTCCTGGTTCAGGCCCGTCGCTCCATGTCGGCCCTCCTTGAACGAATGGCGACTGGAGTTCGCAGCACGCACTCCCCCGGCGGAGCGCGACGGCAATCGCTAAGCGCCGGATGCTTTGTGAATCATTCAACGCCGAATCGAGACGCTTCCCAACAGGAAATGTCCGAAGTCGGTTGATTCGGAGGTAACCATGTCGAATTGGACGATGTTTCTCAGGTCGCGAACAGGAATCACGTTCCTTGCCTTGCTCCTGACGCTGGCAGTCGGGATCGCCATTGGCACGCTCGTGTCGATCGACGTTTCGAGCGCCAAGCAGTCCATCCAGCAGGTGGCTCAGTTGAAGGTCGAAGGCGACGGAGATCCCCTTCTTGTGCGGGAGGAGTTCTCTCTGCACGAAGGCTTTGCAAAGGTGGCGGCCGCCATCGAACCTGCAGTCGTCAATATCAGCACCCAGTCGGTCGTTGAACGGCGCGCCCGCCAGACTCAGCAGGGACAGGATCCCTTTCGAGATTTCTTCGGAGACGACTTCTGGCAGCGCTTCTTCGGCCCCGACTCCCCCCAGCGCCAGAAGCGGACCAGCCTAGGCTCCGGAGTCATTGTCGACAGTCAAGGCTACCTGCTGACCAACTTCCACGTCGTGGCGCCCTTGGAGCGAAGAGACGGGAGCCGCCAGCTTGCCGACAAGATCGAAGTCCAGCTGCAAAACGGGAACCGGCATGTCGCCGAGGTCGTGGGCGTCGATCCCGAATCGGATCTGGCGGTGCTGCGCATCCGCGCCAACGATTCGCTCCCCTTTGCGAAAGTCGGAGATTCCACCAAGTTGAACGTGGGAGATTGGGTGCTGGCCGTCGGGAGCCCCTTCGGACTGACGCAGACGGTGACGGCCGGAATCGTTTCAGCCACCAAGCGCGTGGTTCAGACCGGAATCTTCGGCGACTACATACAGACCGATGCCGCGATCAATCCCGGAAACAGCGGCGGTCCGCTGGTCAACATGAAGGGGGAGGTCATTGGAATCAACAGCTTCATTACAACGTCGACCGGGACGTTTAACGGCGTCGGCTTTGCCATTCCGTCTTCGGTATTCGTCAACTCCTACAACCAGTTGGTGACGACCGGCAAGATCGAACGCGGCTGGCTTGGCGTTTCCATGAACGTATTCCCCATGACGCCGGAAATGGCCGAGTTCTTCGGGGTCGCGGGAGATGATTCCGCCGGGCTGAAGGACGGCACCGGAGTCCTGGTGACCCAGTTGATTGACGAGCGAGGCGACCCGGCCGCGAACGGCCCCGCCGCCAATGCCGGGATCAAGCCGGGAGATGTGATCGTGAAGTTCGGGGATCGGAAGGTGGAACAGCTCTGGGATCTGCGCGTGGCCGTTGCCAACACGCCTCCCGGCCAAAAGGTTCCGGTTGTAGTCGTTCGCGATGGCGAACTCCTGAATCTGGAAGTCGAACTGGCCGAGCGAACGATCGAAGAGCGTCAGCGCCAGGAGCGGGAGACGTTCAGCCTCGATCAACAGGAACCCGAGGAAAAGCCGAAGGAAATCGGAATCGAGTTCCAGACCCTGAACCCTCGCGACGCCAAACAGGCCGGGCTGGAAGATGAGACCGGAGTCCAGATCCTGAGCGTCACGCCAGGCAGTCTGGCCGACGATGCGGGGCTGGACGCGCGGCAGATCATCACTCACGTCAATGGCCGGTCGGTCGAGACAGCCCAGCAGTTTCGCCAGATGGTGAATTCGGTCCCCTCAGGCCAGGGAATCGTGCTCAGAGTTGTCGAAGTCGACCCAAACAGTCGCAAGGTGGTCAACTTCACTTCCTTCGTCAAGCCCTAGGCGAATCGGCGGGACGGGCAGCGATGCCCGTCCCGCGATTTTGAAACGCCAAGACGCCCGTTCCGTCTTCTTTCGGGCAGGGGTGCCCGACCCGCTTTTGTGAAGGGCGGTCCTTTTTGTTTCGCGCGGTCCGGATTAGAATCGGTGCATGAAAATCGGATTGCCCAGGGAGGTCAAGGACAACGAGTACCGGGTCGGCCTGGTTCCGTCGGGGGTGCTGGCATTGACCGAGGACGGTCACACGGTCTTGGTCGAAAAGGGTGCCGGAGAAGGTTCGGGATTCTTCGACGATGAATACGAGACCGCCGGCGCGACGCTGGTGGACGGCCCCGACGAGCTGTATGAACGCAGCGATTTGATCGTCAAGGTCAAGGAGCCTGTCGAGGAGGAGTTCGGACGATTAAGGGAGGATCAAATCGTCTTCGGCTACTTC
Organism: Acidobacteriota bacterium; assembly: GCA_035514675.1. Lineage (GTDB taxonomy): Bacteria > Acidobacteriota > UBA6911 > RPQK01 > JAPXNP01 > DATKAT01. Next base: position 9,699 of record DATKAT010000082.1, read on the forward strand.
CATCTGGCGCCGCTTCCCGAGTTGACCCGGTTGCTGCTTGAACGCAAAGTGGCCGCAGTCGCATACGAGACGATTACGGATCGTCACGGCCGACTGCCGCTGCTGACCCCGATGAGCGAAATCGCGGGGCGAATGTCGGTGGTGGTTGGCTCCTATTACCTGCAGAAGACTCAAGGGGGGCGCGGAATCCTGCTGGGAGGCGTTCCCGGAGTCCGACCGGGCCTGGTGGTTGTGATTGGCGCCGGAGCTGTTGGAATGAATGCCTTGAAAATGGCGATGGGTCTGGGGGCGCAAGTCAGCGTTCTGGACGTGGACGTGGAAAAGCTGCGCTATATCGACGACCTCTATTTCGGCCGCGTTGAGACGCACATGTCGAATCGTCTCCACGTGGGCGAAGCCGTCAAACGAGCCGATCTGGTGATCGGAGGGGTGCTGATCCCGGGCGCCAGCGCGCCCAAACTGGTCGATCGCCAGATGGTGTCCTGGATGAAGCCCGGGTCCGTGATCGTCGATGTGGCGGTCGATCAGGGCGGATGCGTCGAGACCACGCGGCCCACCACGCACAGCGACCCCGTTTACGAGGTGGACGGGGTCCTGCACTACTGCGTGACCAATATGCCGGGGGCGATGCCGCGCACATCGACGCTGGCCCTGACAAACGCGACCCTTCCCTATGCGCGGGTCATCGCCAACCTGGGTCTGGTCGAGGCGGCCCGAAGGGATTCCGGTCTGAAGGAAGGAGTCAACACGTTTCGCGGAAATGTCACGTGCAAACCGGTTTCCGAGTCGCAGAATCTCCCCTACGCTCCCATGGAGCAAACGGTCTGACTTTCGGTCCGAATATCGATGCGGGTGAACCAACGCTGGCAGCTTAGAATCGATCCTGCGCTGTCGGGAACGACCAACATGCAGATCGATCTGCAGATCCTTCAGTCGCTTGAGGAAACCAAGCGCGCTGAGACGTTCGTCCGTTTCTATCAGTGGGACCGACCGACCGTCTCGATAGGCAAGCATCAGGTTTTAGAGCGCGCAGTTAACCTGGCGTCCTGTCGCCGACGCAGCGTGCCCGTGGTGCGACGACCCACCGGCGGGAGAGCGGTTCTGCACGCCGAAGAGCTGACTTACGCGGTGATCTCTTCAGACGCGGCGATTTTTCCGGCGAACTGTTTGAGCGCCACGTACCGCAAGATCTCAGAGGCCCTCGCCTGCGGTCTGCGGAGGCTTGGAGTCGAAGCGGAGCTTTACCGAGGGGCGTCGCCCGTAAAACGGGGACGCGACCTGCAGTCCCCCTGTTTTTTGTCGCCTTCGCGCAGCGAGCTTCTGGCGGCTGGACGCAAGCTTGCCGGAAGCGCCCAGCGCCGGCTCAGGACCTGCTTTCTGCAGCACGGCTCGATCCCGCTGCGCGTCGACTATCCGCTGATGGCAGAATTGCTGGGGGTCCCTGAAACTCTTCTCAGGCGGCAGATGACCTCGCTTTCCGAAGTGATGACCGCAGAGACGCAGTCGGCACACGTCATCGCTGCCCTTCAGGCCGGTTTTCAGGAATATTTTGGAATTCGCTTTGCAAATCCGCCCGCGACTTTTTCTGACCCATTGCGTCCTGAATCGTGGATGTGCTAGCCTGCACCGAAAGTGAATCGGGTCGATCCGGATCCTGGGTCTGCTAATGGTCTGGGCTTTGGAGGGCGGCAGGGCCCTCTTCTGCGCACGACTGAAAAGGATGAAGGAAGCCGTGAGCGAATCGCGACAACTTAGCGAGCGGAACCGCAACGTCTTGAAGGCCCTGATTCAGGAACACGTGCGGACCGGACGTCCGGTCGGCTCCCGAACCCTTTCGAAGATCTATTCGGAGGGCGTCAGCGCCGCTACGCTTCGCAACGTCATGGGCGACCTGGAAGATTCCGGGTATCTGATGCAGCCCCACACTTCCGCCGGGCGAGTGCCGACGCAGGAAGGTTATCGGTTCTACGTGCAGTCAATGCTGGAAGCCACTGAAGTATCCGCCCGGGAAGTCGAGCGGATCCGCAAGGACCTGGCAGAGGAGAGCGATCTGGACGAACTGATGAACAAGACGTCCCGGCTTCTTTCCTTTTACACCGACAGCGTCGGTTTTGTTCTGTCCCCGCGCCTGACCGTGACGGCTGTCAAGCATATCGAGTTTCTGAAGCTTTCGGGCAGGCGCCTTCTGGTGATTCTGGTCTCCAGCACCGGAATCGTGCAGCACCGGTTTCTCGGACTCGACGAGACCTTCTCTCAGGCGGAACTGGATCAGGCCAGCCGATACCTGGTGGAGAATTTCGCCGGCCAGTCGCTTCTGGAGATTCGAGAGCGCCTGCTGCAGCTGCAGTCTCAGGAAAAGGCGCTGTACGACCGGATTTTGCGCAGCGTGATCTTATTGCTGTCGGCCGGAGTCTTTCAGGACGAGCAGGGGCCGGTCGACGAATCGGAAGTCTTTCTGGGCGGGACGGCGCGGGTGCTGCAGAAGCTGGACGGCATGACGTTGGATCACCTGGTGGCGCTGCTTGAGACCTTTGAACGGAAAGGCAAGCTGGTGCGGCTCATCAATGAATGCATTCGGGATGAAGAGCGGAGCCCGGCGATTCGCATCGGGTTGGACGACCATCTCCCCGAAATGGTCAACTGGAGCCTGGTCTCTTCCATTTATCGGTGCGATCAGCAGCCCCTGGGAAGCCTCGGCATTCTGGGCCCCTCTCGAATGGAATACGACCGGGCCGTGGGCCTGGTGCGCTGCGTCGCCAACGTGTTCGGACAGATTCTGAGCGAGCGCTCCTGAGTCGTCTCTTCCCCGGCCCGAATCGCGGCGACGGTCCGAAAGCGCGCCGATCGGCCTGCCGGCCGGTCCGCCGGCGTTGACCCTCCGCCCTCGGGGCCGTCTCACGCCCCGCTCGCTCAGAGGCCCGCCGGTTCAGCAATGCCAGGCGGTGGAACGCCGGGGCGCGAAATCAGTACAATGAAGGAAGTCCGTTCGATGGATGGCGGGCGTTTGAGGTGCACATGAAAAAGATGCGAGAGGAATTTCAAATCGACGAAGAGTCCGATGCCGGCGAATCGGCGGCGGATGCCTCTTCGGAGGAATTGTTCGACCCCGGAACCGGCCGGAGCCCGGAAGGGGAGCTGGGGCGCTTGCGAGCCGAACGCGACGAATACAAGGATCTGCTGCTCCGCAAGCAGGCCGAGTTTGAGAATTTCCGCAAGCGCACCCAGAAGGAGCGAGTCGAAGCCCGGCTGGACGCTCAGGCTGAAATCATACGCGAGCTTCTGCTGGTGGTGGACGCCTGCGAGAAAGGCCTGGAAAGCCTTCCAGCGGAAGCGACTGCAGATCCCGTTTTGGCCACCTTTCAGGAAGGCTACCAGCTCTTGCTCAAGCAGTTGCAGGCCCTCCTGCAGCGCTTCAATGTGAGCGAGGTTGCAGGAGTGGGATCGGCGTTTGACCCAAACGTTCACGAGGCCGTCGTCAGCGAAGAGGATTCCCAGCGGGCGGAAGGCGAAGTTCTCGAAGAGTACCGCAAGGGCTATTTGATCGGCGAACGTCTGCTGCGCCCGGCGCAGGTGAAGGTTTCGGTCAACCCCGGCAGAGAGGCGGGGCATGAAGGTTCGGCTCAGCAGGGCGGGTAGCTCCTTGGGTCTGCGCTCCGCCGAGGCAATGCAATAGAGTCGCCCTGCGAGTTGCAATTCCGCGCGCCGCATCTTACACATCAGGTTGCCGAGGTTCGATTCAGGCAAGGACTCAGCAGGGAGGCCGTGACCGTTGAAGCGAGATTACTACGAAATACTCGAGGTGGACCGAAACGCGACGCCTCAGGAAATCAAGGCGGCCTATCGAAAAATGGCCGTGCAATATCATCCGGACCGCAATCCGGGCGACACGGCCGCGGAGGAGCAGTTCAAGCTCGCGGCCGAGGCATACAGCGTCCTGAGCAATCCCGACAAGCGGGCGCAGTACGATCGCTTCGGTCACGTTTCCACTTCAGGGGGCGGATTCGGAGGATTCGATCCTGATATCTTTGGAGATTTCAGCGACATTTTGGGAGATTTCTTCGGTTTCGGGGACATCTTCGGCTCTTCCCGCCGTCGGCGCAATCGGCCGCTGCGCGGTCACGACCTTCGTTACGATCTGACGATCGATTTTGAGGAAGCCGCCTTCGGAGTGTCTGCCAAGATCAAGATCCCGCGAGCACGCACCTGCGAAGCCTGCTCGGGAACGGGCGCCGACCCGGCCCATACGCCCGAAGTCTGCTCTTCCTGTCGGGGCCAGGGGCAGGTCCGGTTCCAACAGGGATTCTTCACCATCGCTCGCACCTGCCCGACCTGCCACGGCAGCGGAAAGATCGTCAAGGAGAAGTGCCGCGAGTGCGACGGGCAAGGGCGCCAGCAGAAGGAAAAAGTACTGGAGATTCGAATTCCGGCAGGGGTCGACAACGGAGCGCGTTTGCGCATTCCCGGCGAAGGGGAATCCGGCGCCAACAACGGCCCTCCGGGAGACCTTTACGTCGTCATTTCCGTCCGCGAACACCCCTTCTTCCGACGACAGAACGAAAACATTTACTG
>DATKAT010000083.1:0-17914 GCA_035514675.1 Acidobacteriota bacterium
CCCTGCTTGACGACCTCGTCCGAAGTGGCGATGGTGCGGACGACTTCCACCAGCTTCATGACGGGCACGGGGTTGAAGAAATGGAGCCCCAGAAAGCGCTCCGGCCGCCGGCAGGTCGTCATCAGCTCGGTAATCGAAAGCGAAGAAGTGTTGGAAGCGAAGACGGCCGGCGGCGGGGCGACGCGTTCCAGCCGTTCGAAAATTTCCTTCTTGACTTCAAATCGCTCCGACGCCGCCTCGATGATCCAGCAGCAATCGCCCAGATCCTCCAGCCGAGTCGTGAATCCCAGCCGCGTTCGAACTTGTTCGGAATCCTCCCGGGAAAGCTTCGATTTCTCAACGGCGCGGTCCAGCGCCCTCCAGATCGTTGATCTGCAATGTTCGAGAATGTCGTCCGATACGTCATGGACCGCCGTCTGATAGCCGGAAACGGCGCACACTTGGGCGATGCCGCTTCCCATCAGTCCGGCCCCCACCACGCCAATCTTCCTGATTTCCATCCCGAACTCCCGCAATTTTCAGAGCACGTGCCCCGCCGGCGCCCATTTACTGTACCATCCCTCCCTCTTTCTGGATAAGGAGCATGCCCCGCAGCAGGTAGTGCATTCCCGAGCTGACGGTCAGCAGGAGAGTCAGGTAGACGACGATCCACAGCCCCTCGATCTGAAATCCGACGCCGTTGACCACCAGAACGAGCATGACCAGCAGGAGTTGGCAGGCGGTCGTGAGCTTTCCGAGCAGAGAGGGTGAAAAAAGGCGGCGACCGATGGTCAGATTGATAATCAGCACGCTGAGCACCAGCAGGATATCTCGGCTGATGACGGTGACCGTCAGCCAGAGCGGAATCTGAAAGTCCAGATTGATCGAATCCAGGGTCAGAACGATAAAGGCGCTGGTCAGCAGCAGCTTGTCGGCCAGAGGATCCAGCATCGTCCCCAGCGGGGTCTTCTGTTTGTAGCGACGCGCGATCAATCCATCCAAAAGGTCGGTCAATCCGGCCAGCAGAAAGACCGCCAGCGCCCAGCCGAGATGCTGATACAAGATCAGCAGGACGAACACGGGGACCAGAATCATGCGCAGAACGGTCAGCTGGGTTGCCGATGTCATAGGCCAAGTTCGAAATTCTACGTCCGAATCGGAAATTGTTCCAACCTCGGGAAAGCTGTTGCGCACATTTGGCGTTTCAAACCGCCGGCCTCACGTCGTCGAAGCTGGGGCGACCAGCCCGCAATTCAGGCGGCCCTGGCTGCCTGGACGGCAAGGGATCCACTTTCTTGAAGGATCAAGATTGGGCCCGGGCCCGGAATCGCCCGCGTCAAGTCTGAATTAGGATCTCCCGTTTTCGGCGGGTCGGACGGTGCAGTTCGTGAAGCTTTGCCCGCACGAAGTTTTCGACCTCCGAAATTCTGTCCATTCGCAGAATCTGTCGCACGTGGTCTTCCAGCTCGGCGCTATCCAGCGACCGGAAAACGGCCTTCATCTCGGGAATCATGGGAGGACTCATGGAAAGCTGTGTGAATCCCAGGCCAATCAGGATCGCGCCATGCACGGGATGAGCGGCCGCTTCCCCGCATACGATTGCGGGTTTGGCGGATGCCCGGGTCTTGTCTGCGATCAACTTTAGAACCGCCAAGACTGCGGGGTGCAGCGGATTGTACCACTCTGCGATCTCATCGTCGTTCCGATCGACCGCGAGCAGGTATTGAATCAGATCGTTGGTTCCGATCGCAGCGAAATCGACCAGTTTGAGGATCGAGTCGAGGACCATAACGGCGGAGGGGACTTCGATCATGATCCCCACGTCGACTTCGGGAGCTTCGACGCCTCTTTCACGGAGCTGGCGCCAACATTGGTCGATCAGGGAGCGGGCGGCGTGGACTTCGTCGGCGCTGGTGACCATTGGAAGGACGATCTTGAGATTGCCCTCGCGCCCGGCGCGAAGAATGGCTCGCACCTGACTTTGAAAGATTTCCGGGAACTTCAGGCTGAAGCGAATACCTCTCAGTCCCAGGGCTCCGCCTTCGTCGCCGGCCTGAAACTGCCGATGGGGTTCTGAGGCGACGTCGAGCGTGCGAATAATGGCTGGGCGGTCGCCCAGGCGCGCGGCCAGGTCCCTGTATATCTCGTACTGCTCGTCTTCATCGACGGCGACTTCCCCTCGCTGTCGCTTCATAAACAAATACTCGGAGCGGAACAGCCCGATTCCTTCGGCGCCCGCGTCCAGCGCTCCGGTGACCTCGCTTCCGACTTCGGTGTTCGCCAAGACGGCGATTCTTTTGCCGTCGCGGGTCTCGCAGGGCGCCGCGTCCCGGGGCCGGACCTTTCTGGATGCCTGTCGCCGCTCGATCCGGCTCCGCAACTCCTGCAGCTCCTGTGGGGAAGCTCCGATGCGCACAATTCCGCGATCCCCGTCCACGATAATCGGGTCGCCGCTTCGAAAGACTTCCTTCAAATCCTCAATTCCGGATACGATCGGAATCCCGTAGGAACGGGCGATGATGGCGACGTGCGCGGTCTTTCCAGCCCGGGTCACGACCATGCCCTTTACCCTTTCCAGGGAGAACCGGGCCAAAGCCGACAGCCCGATCTCCGGCGCGGCCAAAACGACGTCACAGGGAAGGCCTTCCTCTCGAATCGGACTGAGCTCGGTCAAATTCAGAAGCAGGCGTTGGGCGACCTCTTCAAAATCTGACCCGCGCTCGCGGAAGTACGGATCGCGCAGCGATGCGTACACGGAAAGCCATTCGTCGGCAACCCGCTGAACGGCCTTCTCCGGCGTGTCCAAATGCTCCCGGATCCGCCCTTCGATCTCGCCTAAAAAAGTGGAATCCTCCAGCATCAGAATATGGGCGTCAATGATGTGAGCGTGCTCGGCGCCCATTTCGGCCTCGAACTGCTCCTTGACGCTTCGCAGCTGCCGCCCGGTACGCTCGACGGCCTCGCGGAAGCGCGCCAATTCCTTCTCCACTTCGTTCGGTTCCATCTGGATTCGGAAAAAGGTCGGCGCCTGAGAGTCGACTCGACAAACGGTTCCGACGCCGATGCCGGGGGTTACTGAAACCCCTTGCAAAAGGATGCTTCCAACACTGTTTGCGGATCTTTCATTCATTTTTCTTCACCAAATCGATCGTTCACGAAGCCGACAACGGCTGCCAGAGCGTCGGTTTCGTCCGGACCCTCCACGGTGATTTCCAATTCCGTTCCCCGGGCCGCCGCCAGCAGCAGGATCCCAAGAATGCTCTTCGCGTCGATTCGTTGCCTTCCGTCGAGCCTTGAAAGTTTAATGTCGGACTGGTATCGGGCGGTCAATTTCACCAGCCGAGCCGCCGCACGCGCATGCAAACCCAACTGGTTCTCGATCCGAACCACTTCCCGAATCATTCTCCAAGCAGCTCGCTGGCAATTGAAATATGGCTCTGTCCCTGATCCTTCAACCTTCGCGCCAGTTCGCTGACCGATTCCTGGCCGCTTTGACCGGCCAGCTTAATGATCATGGGCAGGTTGACTCCGGTGACGATCTCAACCCGCCCCTTTTCCAGGAGCGCCAGAGAAAGGTTCGAGGGAGTCCCCCCGAACATGTCGGTCAGAATCAGCACCCCTTTTCCTTGATCGACGGATCGAGCCCCCTTCTCGATCGCTTCTTTGGATTCATTGACGTCTTCGTGCCAGCCGATCGAGATCGCCTCGATCCAGCTGAGGTCGCCTACGATCATTTCCGCGGCCGCCACCAACTCATGGCCCAGTTTTCCATGCGTGACAACCAAAGCCCCGATCCTGGCGTTTTCCGTCATTGCAAGTGTACGTCCCTGTGAATCAAGTTGACCCTGTGGCCTCTCCTGCGCAGTCGAGTCTCCAGCGCTTCGGCAATCATGACGGAGCGGTGTCTTCCGCCCGTACAGCCGATCGAAACCGTAAAGTAGGACTTCCCTTCCTGAATGTACTTGGGGAGAAGATATTCTAGCATATCCGATATTTTGCCTATGATCTCGTCCGTTTCCGCATGCTCTCGCAGAAATTCCACGACTTCGGAGTCGCTTCCGGTTTTTTCCTTTAGGGCCGGCTCGAAATTCGGATTCGGGAGAAATCGAACGTCAAACAGCATATCGGAGTTAAACGGGATCCCGTGCTTGAATCCGAAGCTGACCAGCGTGACATACAAAGCGTCGTCGATCGAGGTGGGTTCGCGGAAGTGCTCGTAAATCAATTTCCGAAGGTCGTGAACGGAGAAGTCGCTGGTGTCGATGATCCGATCCGCCAGGCTTCGAATCACGGACAGTTTCTTGCGCTCTTCCTGGACGCCTTCCAGCAGAGTCGTGTTTCGAGCCAGCGGGTGCGTTCTTCGCGTCTCGCTGTAACGGCGAGCCAGTTCCTGGTCGGAGGCGTCAAAGAAAATAACGGTGGAGTCAAACGGCATTTTCTTCAGCTCCTGCAACAGCCTTTTGAATTCGGAATTGGATTCGCCCAGACGGACGTCGACGACAACGGCCAGTTTGTCGATCCTCCCCCCGGAAGCCATCGTCATCTGGATTAAACGGGGAATCAACCGCGTCGGCAGGTTGTCGACGCAAAAGAACCCCAGGTCCTCCAGCGCCTTGAACGCCGTGTGCTTGCCGGAGCCGCTCATCCCCGTGATGATCGCCAGGGATTTGCCGGACGTTTCCTCCAATTCAGTCTTTTTCTTCATCCTGAGCTTGGCTTAACTTTTCCTTCAGGGTTCGGAAGAAGTCGGAAGCCGGACGGTACCCCTGCTTCCTCAACAGTTGAATCCGGATGGCGACCTCCACCAGAGTGGCAAGATTGCGCCCCGAAGCGACCGGCATCGTGATCAACGGGATGGCAACGTCGAGCAGCCTGTAAGATTTTTCGTCGACTCCCAGGCGATCGTATTCCGCATCAGGTCTCCAGCGCTCCAGGCTGATGACAAGATCAATGTCTCTGCCGGCGCTGACCGCCGAAATGCCGAACAGATCTCGAATGTTGATGATCCCGAGGCCCCGCAGCTCCATATGAAAGGCCAACTGGTCCGGTCCCGAGCCGACCAATCGGTCCAGCCCGTGCCGCTTGACGACCACCAGATCGTCGCTGACCAAACGGTGCCCCCGCAGAATGAGATCTAGCGCGCATTCGCTTTTGCCCACTCCGGAGTCTCCGGTGATCAGAACGCCGAGCCCGAACACTTCCATAAAAGTGGCATGAATCGTGGTGGACGGCGCCAGCCGTTCCTCCAGAAAGCCGGTCACTTCGTCGATTGCGCGACTGCTCAGCGAATCGGTTCTGAGAACCGGCACCCTGTGGCGGCGCGAAAGAGCCAGCAGCTCTTCGGGCGCCACCAGCCCCATGGTGATGATGATGCAAGTCAGCTTCAGACTGAAGATGCGCTCCAGCGCCCGGCGCCTTTGCTCCGGCTTCAGCGTCTTCAGGTAGTCCCCCTCCGTGCGGCCGATGAATTGAATGCGCCCGGAGTGCAGGTAGTCGGTGTGGCCGGACAAAGCCAGCCCCAGCTTCTGAATCCGCGGCGACGTGATCACGTTGTGCAGGCCGCTGGCGCCCGCCAGCAGTTCGAACTGCAATCGCTTCGCCCTGGCTTCGTACAATTCTCGGACCGTAGTCGGAGCGTCCGGCTCCGGTTTCGCTTCAGACATCTGCCAGCATTGTATGCAATGAAAGCCGTGGGGGGAAACGGGAGGTTCCGCGTTCTGCGTTCTTCCTGGCGCGATTCGATGAGCTGACGGGTCCAAATGAGGCCGAAAGGCCGGCAGTTTTTAGCCCAGTCCGGGAGGGCTGGGTTGGAAGCTCCCCCAGCATCAAGAGCGCCCGTCAGGGTGCGGCAGAAATTTGCGGTCAGACCTTGACAAATGCACAAAACCCTGATTTTTGCAAAATGAATTCGGAATTCGGAACTAATACGGAATCGGCGACTTGCGGTCTCTGGACCCCGGAATGTTCATCTGATCGCGGTATTTGGCGACTGTACGGCGAGTGATCTGGATTCCACCCTGGCTGAGGATCGAAGAGATCTTCTGATCGGAGAAGGGTTTTTTCGGGTCCTCAGCGTCCAGGATCTGGCGGATTTTCTCCTTCACGTGCACGCTGGACACATTTTCTCCTCCGGCGCCCTCGACTCCGATGGTGAAGAACCGGCGCAACTCGATGACGCCCTGCGGGGTATGGGCGTATTTGTTTCCGACGACGCGACTGATGGTGGACGGATGCACCTCCAGCTCCTCGGCCACGTCCTTAATCAGCATCGGTTTCAAGTAGAGTTTCCCATTCTCCAAAAATTCGCGCTGCCTGCGGATGATGGCCTCGCAGACTCTATAAATCGTCTGCTGACGCTGGTCGATGCTGCGCAGCAGCTCCACAGCGGAGCGGAACCGCTCCTTGACGTAGCTCTTGGTGTCGCGCGAGACGCCTGAACCTTTCAGCAGCGCGCGCCGGTAGGCACGATTGAGGCGCAATCGGGGCAATCCGTCGTCATTGAGCATGATGTGATAGCGGTCGTCGATCTTGTAGAGGTAGACGTCCGGGCGGATGTAGATCGGTTCCTTCTGGTTGTATTTCTGGCCCGGCTGCGGCGAGAGACGGCGCAGCAGCTCCATGGCTTCTCTGATCTCCTGCATGGCGCAGTCCAGTTCGCGCGCGATCAGATCGAATTTTCTCCGTTCCAGCAGGGAATGGCATTCCGCAACGATTCGCGCCGCCAGGGTCCGTTCGAGTCCGGCCGCCCGAAGCTGGATCAAAAGGCACTCCTGCACGCTTCTGGAGCCCACTCCGAGGGGATCCAGCGACTGCACCAATGCGATCGCCTCTGCAACCGCGCTTTCGTCGGCATGCAAGGCCTCGCAGATCTCCACTTCCTGCATCTGAAGGTAGCCGTCGTCGTCCAGGTTTCCGACGATGTAGTCGGCTGCGCGCCGAACCGGATCGGTCATTTCCATCAGGTTCAGCTGCCAGGTCAGGTGATCGGTCAGCGAGGAGCTGGAGGCCAGAAAGATCTCAAATGAAGGCTTGGAGTCGTTGTGGTTGAACTCCGCGTTTCGGTAAGAAGGATAGGAATCATCGCCCAGGAAGTATTCGAAGTCGAACTGCTCCAGTTCGATTTCCCGCTCCCGCTCTTCTTCGGTCCGGCTTTCGTCTCCATCCGACTCGGGCTGGCCCGTCGCATCCTCGTCGGCTTCGTCCTGCGATTCTTCCAGGAAGGGGTTCTCGACCATTTCCTGAGTCATCAATTCGGAAAGTTCCAGTTGATTCAGGGTCAGGAGTTCGATTTTCTGGAGCAGAGACGGAGTCATCGCCAGTCGCTGCGACAGCGTGACGTTGAGGCTGGGACGAAGCTGATTCTTTCTCACCATGGAGCCTACCCGATTCCGGCCTTGCAGTCGTCTTTCAGACGCGCGAATTGGCGCCGGTCCTGGTGTCTAGTATAGGCGGAAATGCTCGCCCAGGTAAACTTTTCGCACCTCCAGATCGGACGACAGGCGATCCGGAGTTCCGCTCCGGAAAATTCTGCCTTCGCGGATGATGTAGGCACGATCAGTGATGCGCAGGGTTTCGCGCACGTTGTGGTCTGTAATCAGGACTCCGATCTTCTTTTCCTTCAAACGGGTGACGATCCGTTGAATGTCGTGAACGGCCAACGGGTCGATTCCTGCAAACGGCTCGTCCAGCAGGATGAAGGAGGGGCGAAGCACCAGAGCGCGAGCGATTTCCAGTCGGCGCCGCTCGCCTCCCGACAGCGTATAGGCTTTGCTGGCGCGCAGGTGAGAGATTCCGAATTCCTCCAGCAGATCGCTCACCATCTGATCGGCCATTCCCGTTGAGTACTCCAGGGTTTCAGCGATCGCGTACAGGTTGTCCTCCACCGTCAGCCTTCGGAAAACGGACGGTTCCTGAGGGAGATAACTGATCCCTCTCCGGGCGCGCAGGTACATGGGGATGTTGGTGATCTCCTCCTCGTTTAAAAACACTTCGCCCGCGTCGGGCCGGGTCAGACCGACGATCATGTAAAACGTCGTCGTCTTGCCCGCGCCGTTGGGTCCGAGCAAGCCGACCACTTCGCCGGACAGAATGTTCAGGTCGACATCCTGCACGACGGGCCGGCCTCTGTAGACCTTCCGGAGGTTGCGGGCTTCCAGCGTTGGCACGAATTCACGAATCGTCATTTCTTAGTTGATCCCGGAGGCGGCTCCCAATGATCCCCTCCGCCCGCGGACCGTACTTCAGGACCGCCGCCGCAGATGCTTTAGGCTACCATGCAGGCGTGAATCGAAACTGCATGACGCTTCAGCCCGACGATCCAGAGGCGGACTATTCGGCAGCCCTGACCACAACGTTCTGGTCCGATCGAAAGTAAGTGGCCCGGTTTCCGGTCCATCGCCTTCCGTTTTCAGTCACCTGGACGCCGCCGTACGCCTCGATTCGCTCCAATTCCATCGAATGGGCGGAAGCGAAGTGCAGTTCCATGGCAGGCGCCAGCATGGTCAGTTCATCGCTTTCCACTCGAACGTTTCCGCGATAAACGGCCAGCCCTTCGCTCCTGCGGAATTCCAACTCGTCTCCGCCGACGTCGTACCTGGGAGTTCCGGGATCGGACGATTCGGCCAGCAAACTCTGCACATTTCCCTCGGCTTCCAGTCGATCGTCGGGACGATGATACCGAATGCGGTCCCCTCGAATCAGATTCAGACCCTGCACCATGCGGGGGTTCTCCCAGTACTCAACCGTCCCTGCGGCGCCGTCGGCCCTCATCCTTTCGGCGGTCACCAGAATCGGATTCTCCGCGTTGGGAAATACGGACTCGACCTTGCCTTCCGCCTCGATCGTTTCCTGAATTTGATGGATACGGATCCTTTCGGCCGTGGTTTCGTTTTCCCCCAACGCGGAATCGGCGTCCACGTCTTCGGACGTGCGCAGGAGGGGCCGTCCGCCATAGGCTTCCAGAACTCCGGAAACCGCGTTGAAGGCTGCGTTTTCCGAACGCAGTTCGACGATGCGATGAGGAGAGCGGTCGGTCAAGCGAAAGCCGCCCTCCTGCACGGCTCGATCCAGTTCACCCGCACGGTAGAAAACTTCCAAGGTCCGACTCTGACTCCGGCGGGACCCTTCCCGGTCCAGCATCTCGAGATCTACGCCGTCTACGGCGAGGATTCTCTCCAATTCCCCATTTTGAAAGTCTGCCTGGATGCGCGGCGATCGAAGCAGATTGCGGGCGCCGTTTCCGACGCTTTCCAGCATGCAGTCGCCCTCGGCGAACGCCTGCTCCAGCAAACCATTCTGGTAGTTCAAGCGGACATGGCGCTGGGCGGACAGATGGCGATGCAGGCCGTCGATGTTGGTCTCGATGTCAACATCCCGCTGAGCCAGGGCCGATTCGGACTGGCCGGAAGGCGCCAGCGCGATCTCCAGGCGGCCCGCCGTGAGGCGCTCCCGATTCATCGGCTTCTCCGGCTCGGGAACGCGGACCATCTCCACTTGGCCCTCCAGATCCAGGCGATGCAGGATTCCCCGATCGAACAGGGCGTCGAGCCGATCCGCTCTGGAGTGCTCGATTCGAAACGACTCGGATCTCAATTCCACTTCTTCTCGCGCCTTCAAAAGCCCGGCCCCGCCGCTTTCGCCTTGAACCTCCTCAGCGGGAAAGGCTTCCATCCACAGGGATTGGAGGCTGTAGCGGATGCGCGGCCCTACTTCGGTCAGCCGCGCGTACCGACTCGCGTCCGCCGCGGCTCGCCTGGGATCCCCCTCCACGCGCAGCGTCTGAAGCGCGCTGGGATCGTGGGAGAAGGACAACTCGATGACGGCGCCCTGAAATTCCCGGCTGGACGCGCCCCCGATCTGCAGACTCGCATTACCGGAGGCGCGCGCCGATTCCAGACGCCTCTCAGAATCCAGAACGCCCTCGATACGATTCCCCATCAGTTCCTGATCCGGGCCCACGGCCCGAGCCAGTCCAATCATTTCAACCAGCCTGCGGTCCATCCGATAGACCGCCCGTTGAGAACTGGCCCGATTCGCTCCGGACGAGGCCGGAAAGGTCAACTCGAAATCCTCCCCAATCGTCAGTCGCCTTTCCGGGATCTGGTAGGTCAACTGGCGGCCGCCTCCTTGCAGTTTCCCGCTCAGAAAGCGGAATGATTCCTCGATGCGAATACGCTCCGACTCGAGGTCGGCCCGCATGTGGTCGGCAAATATTTCCGTACCGTCCGAAAGGCGGACCACTACATTCCGCTCGAATTCAATTCGGCCGGCTGCAGCGTCGTAGACGGCCGACTGTCCCCGCACCGAATCCGTGGGTCGGCCGTCCTCGTCAAATCGCGTCAGCCACACTTCCTCCAGCGAGTGAATGTCCTGGCGAGTCAAGACGCTCTTGGTCGCCTGCACCCGAAACACCTCGCGACCGCTTTTCAGACGCGAGAACTCAAATTCGGTGGTTCTGCGAGCGACATCCGGCGGAAGCAGATCGACGTCGCTTCTGTCAGCTTCGGCGCCGTGGCGGGAGACGAGGCTCCACACGATCGCAGCGGCGGCCACGCACCAGATGATCACCAGAATGATTCGCAGGTTCTTTGAACGCAACATCAATTAAAGCCGGTCCATTCTATCTGATGCCGTTTGTTGCCGAAGGGTTGAAAGCGTATGGGCATCGGCGAGCGCAGGGCGCAGTTCATCGGAAGGGGCGGAAGGCGGCCGGCCGAAGTTCTACTTGGCCGCGACAGGGCCGCTCGACGCAACCGGAACGAGGTCCTGAACGGTCAGCAGCAGATTGTCTTGACCGCGAAAGCACTCGCGGGAAAGCGAATACGCCAGGTCGACTTTGTGGCCTGGGCGCACTTTGGCCGCAACGTCTCCACGCCGCCACCAGATGGCGTCCAGATGAGACCCGTTGCGCCTTGCTCTCAGCTTCAAATGACGCTCCTTCAGAACCCAGGGGCCGCCCACCACCTCCACCTGACGGGAAGCCAGGATCGGCTCAGGGTTCCCAATCCCATGCGGCGCCAGCCGCCCCATTTCGTCGCACAGTTCGTAGGTCACCTCTTCAAGGTCCAGAATTGCGTCGATGCGGACGGAGGGGGCCCGCATTTCGGGCTGGATCGTCACCGAGGCGTACTCAGCCAGCGCCTCCGCCAGCGCCTCCAGTTCAGGCTGAGTCGCCTGTTTCGACGAAAGGGTGCATCCAACGGCCTGGGCGTGTCCGCCGTAGGCGGAAAAGGAAGCGTCGCATGTCTCAAGGGCCTTCAACAGGTGAAATCCGGGAATGCTGCGACCCGACCCTTGACAGCGCTCTGAAGAGAGGGAAACGATCAGCGCCGGCCGATGGAATTTTTCAACCACCCGGGCGGCGACGTTGCCGATAACCCCACGGTGCCATCCTTTTCCGGCCAGCAGGAGAAAATCACGACCGAACGCAGGATCCTGCGCAGCAACGCGCTCCTCGATTTCCCTCAGGATCCGCTCTTCCTCGGCGCGACGAAGCGTGTTTCTGCGGTTCATTTCCGCCACCAGCGCCGTCACCTGCTCCGGGTCGTCGAGGGAAAACAGGTCCACGGCTTCTCCGCTGCCTCCCATGCGTGTGAAGGCGTTGATGCGGGGCGCCACCTTGAATGCGATGTCGAATGTCGAGACCTTGCGGCTCACGCCCGCGCCCTGCAGCAACCCCTGCAGGCCCAGATTGTAGGGCTGCGAAAGGCCCTCCAGCCCCGCCTTGACCAGAATGCGATTTTCACCACGCATCGGGACCATGTCTGCAATCGTCCCGATGGCCACGAGCTTGAGGAAATGGGGAACGGCCTCGGCGCGGCCCGCTTCCCGAAAAAGAGCGTCCACGAGCTTAAAGGCGACGCCCACAGCCGCCAGATCCTTGTCCGGATAGGAGCACCCGGACTGCTTCGGGTTCAACACTGCGAAAGCTTCGGGGAGCCTGTCGGCGGGCAGATGATGGTCCGTTACGATCAGATCCAGCCCCAGTTCTCGCGCTCTGCGGCACGCTTCGAAATCCCGAATCCCGCTGTCGACGGTCAGAATCAGCTTGCGACCCGACTCCTTTGCCCGCTCGATCACCTCCTTGCGGAGTCCGTACCCATCCTCCAGACGTCGTGGAATGTAGTGGTCGACGCACCCGCCCAGCATTTCGAGGGCCCGCCGCAGCACCGCCGTGGCCGTGATGCCGTCCACATCGTAGTCGCCATAGACGAGTATCTTCTGATCCTGCTCGACGGCTTCGAAGATCCGGGCGACCGCCGCCTTCATCCCCTCCATCAGAAACGGATTGTGAAGGCGCCGGATATCTCCGTTCAGGAAGGCGCCGGCTTCTTCCGGCGTTCCCACGCCTCGATTGATCAGCAGGCGCGCCAGAAGCGGGCTGATTCCGAGTTCAGTGCAAAGAAACTCGGTTTTGGCGGGTTCAAGAGAGGCGACATCCCAGCGGGTTTCCACAAGTCGACTCTAGCAGCGGAGGCTGACGGCGCCTGCAGAAGCCCTCGTAGGAGGGTCTTTGAATCCGTCTCGGATTCAATTCATCCAGTGGGCGGCCGGTGACGAAAGCATGGCGTTTTCTTCAGCCCGCATTTTTCACACGGGTCCGTCGCTAGGCGCCGTTATCCGGCGCAGTCGTAGGAGGCGTGTGAAAAATGCGGGTCAGCCATACGGTTGGAAGAGGTCCGACCGGGGGCCCGCCACGGTGCGACACGGAATCAGATAAGTCCGAAAAGCCTCCATGACTCAGAAAATCGTGTAGATGAAGGGCGCGATGGCCGAAGATTCGGTAAAGACGATCAGGGCGCCGATCAGCAACAGAAACGTCACGATCGGGACGAGCCAGTACTTCTTGCGAACGCGCAGAAACTCCCACAGCTCGGCTACGATGACCAGTTTGCCCACAGCGGACAATTTATCAGAACGTCAAGCGGTGGTACAATGTCGGCCTGTCCCATGGCTCTTGCAGCGCAGCGCTCCAACTCGCGTCTGGCGGTCATCCTTCCGCATCTGATTTCTCCCTGCTGCGGCGCGCCGTTCAGGATCGATCTCGATGGAATGGCCTGCATGCAATGCCTAGCCGTGTTTCCGACCGATTCCGGCGTGCCGTGTCTGTATTGGGAGGATTCCGGCCCGCAGCGGTCCAGCGAGGTGACCCTTCGCGTCAGAGAGTTTTACGAGGATCACCCTTTTCCCGACTACGAAGATTTCGACGACCTGGCCAGCCTGATCGACAAAGCGAAAACCAGCGTGTTCGCGCGCATGCTCGACCGCCAGCTCCCCTTTTCCTGCAAAGTGCTGGAGTGCGGGTGCGGAACAGGCCAGCTTTCGAATTTCCTCGGCATCGCCCACCGCTCCGTCATCGGGACCGACATTTCCCTCCCTTCGCTTCGATTAGCTGAGGAATTCCGGGAGCGGCGGCGACTGGAACGGGTTTATTTTCTTCAAATGAATCTGTTCGCGCCGGTCTTTCCCGACGAATCGTTCGACTTCGTCATTTGCAACGGGGTGCTGCATCACACTGCAGATCCGGAAGGCGGATTTCAGCGCCTGGCCCGGCTGCTGCGTCCCAACGGATTCTTAATCGTAGGCCTGTACCACCGCTACGCTCGCCTGGCTACTTCCTGCAGGGGCGCGTTCATTCGCTGGTTTGGCGAGGGCGCCGGCATTCTGGATCCCCGGCTCCGCAGGGAAAAGCTGGGCGGCCGCCGAAGGAGGGCCTGGATCGCCGATCAGTATGGGAATCCGCATGAATCCAGGCACACCGTAGGGGAAGTTCTTAAGTGGATCCCTCAGGCTGGACTCCACTTCGTCCGCTCGATCCCGAAGGTCCGCATGCTGGAGGAGTTTGACCCGGATGAGCGGCTTTTCGAGCCGGAGACCCCCTCGACCCAACCGGAACGCTGGTTGAAGGAGCTCAGCTTCGCATTCAAACCCGATTCGGAAGGCGGTTTCTTTACCGTCATCGCCCGAAAGCCTTCGTGAGCGAGAAGCGAAGCGCGCGCCGGACGGCCGTGCCGGGGGAAGATCGGAGACGGGCGGCAAGCGGTCCAACGCCCAGCTTTCGCGGACCTTCCCAGACGCGCCTGATTTCAGAGAATTGGAAAGGCAACAGGAGAATGGCAAAGCATGAAGCTGAAACTCACCCTGCTCAGCATCGCGCTGTTCGCGGCGCTCCTTTCCCTGGCGCTGGTCGGACTGGAGCTGGCCCTGCGATGGAGCAGTCTGCGCGATTCGGACGAGCGAAGGGACCACGCCGAACAGACCTGGTACAGTCCGGCCCGCATGCGCCCCAACTACAAAGGCTCTTTCTGGGACGTTCCCTTCCGACTGAACCGACACGGATTTCGGGACGAGGGGGATATTCCCGTCCAACCGCCTGCGGACGAAATTCGAGTCCTCTCTCTGGGGGACTCGATCGGTTTCGGCTTGGGAGTCGAAGCGGAGCAACATTACACTTCAGTGGCGCAGCGTGTCCTGCAGGGTGCGTTCGTCGACAAAGCCCCGCGCATCATCAATGCCGGCGGTCAAGGCTACAGCCCATCCGGATATTACGTCTACCTGCGGCACGAGGGGATTCGCTTCCAGCCCAGCATGGTGATCGTGGAAATCGAGCTGTGCAATGACCTGACCGATGAAGCCCTGCTCTCCTGGGAAACGGCGGAAGGCGAGGAGTCCCCTAGCCGAGTCGTGGGCGGACGCTATCGAGTCGCATGGGATGGAAATCTGCTGGGAACCCATTCGATCGGCGGCTACGCATTCGAAAGGACCTACACTTACGCCGTACTGGCTCGCAGGGTGCTGCATTTGATGAATCGCCTGTGGCCATCCGAGCCGTTTCACGGCGTGCCGGGAGCAAGCGTTTACTATTCGCTTGGGTTCGACCACTACGTCCTGACTCAGGAGCGACTCGATGAAGGCTGGGATCGGCTTTTCGGTGCACTGCAAGCGACGCGGCGGCTGCTGGACGAAAACGGCGTCGATTTCCTGCTCATGATCATGCCATCCCGCTACATTTTCCAGGACAGCGGCGCCTATTCGGAGCTGGCCCGCGAGTTGGTGACGCAAGCTGAGCGGCGCGCCTTGCAGGATGGGTTGCCGTTTGTGAACATGACGCCCGTCATCGGACAGGGAGGCGGAGCGGAGCTCTTTTTCGACTTCGCTCATTTGACCGTCGAAGGCAACCGAATCGTCGGGGAAACACTGGCCGAAGAGCTGCGCGAGCGCAGCCGCTCCCTGGCGGAGCGCTGACGACCGAGGGCAAAGATGGCGAGAATCCTGGGTATTTCAGCTTATTACCACGACAGCGCGGCCTGCCTGCTGGTCGACGGCGAAATCGTCGCCGCCATGGAAGAGGAGCGCTTTTCGCGAGTCAAACACGACAACCGATTTCCCGAATCCGCCATCCGGCGCTGTCTGGAATTCGCCTCCTGCGCTCCAGCGGATCTCGACTACGTCGTCTTTTATGAAAAGCCATTTCTCAAATTCGAACGACTGCTGGAAACTTACGCGGACTGGGCGCCGCTGGGCTTTCGATCCTATTTCAAGGCGGTCCCGTCCTGGATGAAGGAAAAGCTCTGGATCAAGGACCTTCTACGCCGCCGGCTCGGCGCCGAGGCGCCAATTCTCTTTGCCGAACACCACGAATCTCACGCCGCCTCCGCCTTCTACCCCTCCCCGTTTGAGTCGGCCGCCATTCTGTCGGCGGACGGGGTCGGGGAGGCGGCCACAATCGTTCTGGGCCGCGGCCAGGGCACCGAACTGGAGCTGCTGCAGGAAATTCAGTTTCCGCACTCGCTCGGGCTCCTGTACTCCGCCTTCACTTACTATTGCGGATTCAAGGTGAATTCCGGGGAGTACAAGCTGATGGGGCTGGCGCCGTACGGAACTCCCCGTTTCGAACGCCTGATCCTGGAGCGCCTGCTCGAACTGCATTCGGACGGGTCCTTTCAACTGCATCGCAGCTTCTTCAATTATGAAGCCGGGTTGACCATGATCTCCCGGAAGTTTGAGGAACTGTTCGGAGCCCCTGCGCGCAGCCCGGACGAACTTCTGACCGATCACTTCAGGGATGTGGCCGCTTCCATTCAGAAGGTGACCGAGGAAGCGTTGCTGCGATCGGCGCGCCACCTGCAGCGGGAAACCGGAGAAAAGCGCCTGTGCATGGCGGGAGGCGTGGCCCTCAACTGCGTCGCAAACGGGCGCATCCTCCGAGAAACCGACTTCGAGGAGATCTGGATTCAACCGGCGGCCGGAGATTCGGGCGGCGCGATTGGGGCGGCTCTGGCGGTCTGGCACCGGTACTTGCAACAGAAGCGCGCCCCATCGAATGGATCGACCGACTCCCAGAAGGCGTCCTTGCTCGGCCCTGCCTACGACGACCGCCAAATCCGAGAGTTCCTGAAACAGGAGGGCGCGGCATACGATCACCTGACGCTGGACCAAGTCGTCGCGCTGGCCGTCGACGCACTGGAGGAAGGCAAAGTCGTGGGCTGGTTTCAGGACCGGATGGAGTTCGGTCCGCGCGCGCTGGGAAACCGCAGCATACTGGCCGATCCCCGCCGCAGCGAAGCTCTGCACGAGGTCAACCTGCGCATCAAATTCCGGGAATCCTTTCGGCCGTTCGCCCCCGCGGTCCTCGCTGAGGAAGCTCACCGCTATTTTGAACTGGCGTGCCCCAGTCCCTACATGCTCCTGACGGCCCCGGTCCGTCCCGAGATGCGCGCCAGGATTCCCGCAGTCACGCATGTGGACGGGTCCGCTCGCGTTCAAACCGTACACCGGGAACAGAATCCGAAGTTCCACGCCCTGCTGACCGCCTTCTTCCGGAAAACTGGTTGCCCGGTCCTGCTGAACACCAGCTTCAACGTCCGAGGCGAGCCCCTCGTCGAATCACCCGCAGACGCCTACCAGACCTTCATGCGCAGCGGAATCGATCTTCTAGCGCTCGGCGCCTTCCTTCTGACCAAAGCGCGACAGCCGACGGGGCTGGAGACATGAAAAGGCTCCTTCGCATTCTGATCGAACCCCTGCGGAGGCTCGGTATGCTGATCGGCCGAATCAACACGCTGCTGCTGATCGGAATTTCCTTCTATCTCGTCCTCACGCCGATCGGATTCGCGCGGCGCGTCTTCAGTCGCGGGTCCGAAAAAGTCGGCTGGAAAAAGCGTTCCCCTCTGGACAGAAGGCACTACGAAAAACAATACTGATCCGGTAACGCCGATGTCTGATTCCGAATTCTGGCTGATCACCCAAACGAAACTCCCCGTCTCGCCTGAAAGCGCCTTCTCCTTCTTTTCCGACGCCTCGAATCTGAAGCGGATCACGCCTCCCTGGCTTCGCATGGAAATCCTCTCCTCCCTCCCCGTTGAAATGAAGCAAGGCGCGGAAATCCTGTATCGGATTCGCATGTATTCCATTCCCCTCAAGTGGAAAACGCGAATCACCCTCTGGGATCCCCCCTCCCGCTTTGTCGATGTTCAGGAAAAAGGACCCTACCGCGAATGGGTCCACGAACACCTTTTCGAGTCTGTCGAAAACGGCGCCGTCATGACCGATCGCGTCCGCTATCGGCACTTTGGAGGCAAGCTGATCAACCGTCTGTTCGTGGCCGCCAGGCTGAAAGAGATTTTCGACTACCGGGCACGGCGGATTAAGGAGATTTTTTCCGAGACGCATGGTTGAGGGGAGGGTTTCAGGTATCGAGTTCAAAGCTCCGAGTTCGGGATACTACGTAGCGCGCTTCGATGAGCCGGAGGGCCCAAATGAGGCCGCAAGGCCGGCAGTTTTTAGCCCAGTCCGTCAGAGACTGTCTCAAAACCCCGGATTGGGCATCAGGGTCATTTCGTAAAATGATCGTATGAGTCGACCGATAAAGGCAAATTATCAGCAGATGACGTTTTTGCCGCGAGCAGTCGAGGATTGGGTGGGGCCGGATCATCCC
>DATKAT010000084.1:0-3807 GCA_035514675.1 Acidobacteriota bacterium
TGGAGGCGTTCCTGGAGAGCGTTCGCGGCCAGGCCGCTCCGATCTCCTGCACCGGACCGGAGGGGAGAGAGGCCCTGTCCGTGGCTCTTGATATACTGCAGACGATTGGTGCGTGAAAGTAGTCAAACGAGCATTCAGAAATCCGAACTCTCGGCGCCGCCGGTTGGCAGTCCTTTCGGTGCTCGCTTCTTTCGCCTGGATGGCCTGCGGCGGTCCGCCTAAAGGCGTTTCTACGCCTCCTCAGAGCGATTCCGATCTCCGCGCCGATGGGGAGGCTCCTCAGCCTTCCATCGCTTCCGATCCGCTGCTGCGAGTGCTGATCAAGGAAAACTTCGACTCGGTAGAGGTTCGGAATTCCACTCGGGCCCCGATCGCGCAGGTGCTGAGAAGCGGCGACCGGCTTCGAATGCTGACGGGCGCAGAGGATCATCCGCTGCAGGAAACGGAATCCGGGAGCGGCTTTCGCTTCGAGTCGGCGAGCCAGGAGTTTCTCCAGCTCGACGGGCGCTCCTATCGAGGCGCATTGGAGGTCTTTATCAACCCGGTCGGCGCACTCGTAGCAGTCAATGAACTGACCCTCGAAGATTATCTGCTCGCGGTCGTTCCCCTGGAACTGGGGCCGGCCATGTTTCCATATCTGGAATCCCTGAAAGCGCAGGCCGTGGCGGCTCGGACATTCGCGCTCGCCGGGATCGGACAGCGCGCTCGATACGGTTTTGACGTCTATTCCGATACCCGGTCTCAGGTCTACGGAGGCCCGGCAGCGGAGCACCCGCTGTCCACTCAGGCGGTGTCCGAAACCCGCGCCGTCGCAGCCACTTGGCGGGGGCAGCCCATCGTCGCCCTGTACTCCTCCACCTGCGGAGGAACGACCGAAGCCTTCGACACGCTCTTTTCAGGCGGACCGCTCGAATACCTCAACGGCGGAGTCGAATGCAGCGATCGTTCCAGCAGGCACCATAGCTGGGTGCAACCCATTTCAGCGACTGCCATTGAGGCCCGTCTGACGGCGCTGGGAGCCCCGGGGAGACTTCGGGATCTTCAGCTCGAACGTCGCAGTCCGAATGGACGGGCGGTCCGCATGCGGTTCGAGACCAACCGCTCCACTCTCACCCTCCTGAACGGAGACATTCGAGATCTCCTGGAACTGCGCAGCAACTGGATCACCGACCTGCAGCCTCGCCGCGACCCCGATGGATACGTGCTGGACGTGCGCGTTGTGGGCAGAGGGTTCGGCCACGGCGTCGGTCTGTGCCAGATGGGAGCCGTCGAGCAGGCCAGAGACGGCCGGCCGTTCGATCAGATTCTGAAACACTACTACAATGGAATCGAATTGACGGCGCTGTATTGAGGGACGTCTCGACAGGGCCCGTTGGCTGAGAAGTGGTTTCAAGTTCCGAGTTCCGAGTTTCAGGTTTCAATTTTCAAGTTTCACGTTTCAGGCGTTCGGCGAGCGTTGCCAAAACCATTCTGCAGCGACGGTCCCCCGGAAGCTGGACGGCCTAATCACCGGATGTCGGAGCCGACGGGGCCCGTTTCGGGGCTCGTCGATTCCGAACGTCAGGCGCCATGATTTAGCGCAGAGCTACGCTGGCGCAGTTAGTGAAATCCTGGGACGAATCGACCCGCCCGAAACGGGCGTGTCGGCTCCGACAAGCGCACTGCCTCGACCAGCCGGAGGCATGGGCGCCGGTCATTTCACATACCGACAAACGATTCGATCTATGGGCGAAGGAACCCGAAATCATGAACTCGAAACTTCGAACTTGAAACCTGAAACCCTCCATGCACACCAAACGTTGGATTCTGGCAATCGTCGGCCCCACCGCCACCGGAAAAAGCGAGCTGGGAGTCGCCGCCGCCCGCCGCCTCGACGGCGAGATCGTCAATTGCGACTCCATGCAGATGATTCGAGGCCTCAGCATCGGCACCGCCAAGCCGGACGCGGCGCTGCGCGGCGCGACGCCGCATCATCTCTACGATCGGATCGGCCCCCAGGAGTACTACAGCGCCGGCTCTTACATGGAGGACTCCCGGAGGCTCTGTCGCGAAATCGCCGACCGCGGAAGCATCCCCATCCTGGTGGGGGGAACCGGCCTGTACCTGAAAGTCTTCGAGGAAGGAATTTTTGCGGGGCCGGGCCGCTCGGAAGAAATTCGAGCAGAATTGCAAGCCGTCCTGGAGGCGAAAGGGGAGTCATTCCTGATGGAGCGGCTGCGCGAGGCGGATCCGGAACTGGCCGACCGCATTTCGCCGCAAGACCACGTCCGGATCGTGCGTGCGCTGGAGGTTTATCGGTTATCGGGAAGGCCCATGAGCGA
This sequence comes from Acidobacteriota bacterium, assembly GCA_035514675.1. Lineage (GTDB taxonomy): Bacteria > Acidobacteriota > UBA6911 > RPQK01 > JAPXNP01 > DATKAT01. The sequence goes on from DATKAT010000084.1 coordinate 2,322, forward strand.
ACTCCAGAAGGAAAGGGTTCCATTGGAGGATTTTCAGATCCTGAAAGCAGGGCTCCGTCTTCCCCGCCAGGTCCTCTATGATAGAATCGATCGCCGCGTTAAAATGATGTTCGAGCAGGGCCTCCTGGAGGAAGTCCAAGCCCTGTTGCAACAAGGAGTTTCCCCTGACGCGAAGGGGTGTGAAGCTCTTGGATACCGCCACGCGGTTCAGGTCGTGCGGGGACGGATGAGCGCCGTCGACGCCATCGAGAGAACTCGGCGGGACACCCGCCGCTACGCCAAACGCCAGCTGACATGGTTTCGCCGAGACTCGAAGGTTCATTGGATCGAAGGCCCCGGCGGCCGGCCGGAGACATTGCGGGACTTGCTGAGGATCTGGGAAAAACGCCATGAGCATTGAAGCGGTCATCGGTCTGGAGGTGCATGCCCAGCTGCTGACCCGAAGCAAGATCTTCTGCCCCTGCAGCACCCGCTTCGGCGCTCCCCCGAACAGCCATACCTGCCCTGTTTGTCTCGGTATGCCTGGGGTGCTTCCGGTCCTGAATCGAGAGGCGGTCAGAATGGCGGTTCTCACGGGATTGGCGCTGGGCTGCAGGATCAACCAGAAATCGGTATTCGCTCGAAAGAACTACTTCTATCCCGATCTTCCCAAAGGGTATCAAATATCGCAGTACGATCGTCCGATCGGCGAGGGAGGCTCCGTCGAGATTCCGATGGGAATCCAGGAACGAGGCGACGGCGACGCAAGGAGCGAGGAGAAGCGATTTCGATTGATTCGCATTCACCTGGAGGAGGACGCCGGCAAATCGATTCACGAGCCCGGCGGAGATTCCTTGGTCAATCTCAATCGAACCGGAGTCCCTCTTGTCGAAATCGTCACGGAAGCGGACTTTCGCAGCCCCGACGAAGCCCACGAGTTTCTCCAGTACCTGAGACGGCTTTTGCTGTACCTGGAAGTCTGCGACGGAAACATGGAGGAAGGCAGCCTCCGCTGCGACGCCAACGTTTCGGTGCGGCCTGCTGGAAGCCCAGGCTATGGGACCAAGACGGAAATCAAGAACCTCAACTCCTTCCGATTCCTGTGCAAGGCGCTCGCCTACGAGGTGGAACGGCAGACGAAAGTTTTGGCGGAGGGTGGCGAAATCCGGCAGGAAACCCGCCTGTGGGACGAGCAGACGGGGCGGACCGTTCTGATGCGGACCAAGGAGGAAGCACACGATTATCGCTACTTTCCCGATCCGGACCTCTTGCCGGTCGTCGTGTCGGACGAATGGCTGGAAGAGATCCGGTCGCAGATGCCGGAACTTCCTACGGCAAGACGGCGACGCTTCGAGTCGGTTTATGGTCTGGACGATGAAGCCGCCGCCGCTGTCACTCAGTCCCGTCCTTTTGCGGACTTCTATGAGGAGGCCGTTCGCCTCTGCAATCGGCCCGCGGAGGTGGTTCACTGGATGGTCGGCGATCTGACGCGCGACCTGAAGAAAAG
>DATKAT010000085.1:0-5164 GCA_035514675.1 Acidobacteriota bacterium
GCACAAATCCAGAACTTCGTCGCCCGCCTTTGGATCCAGGACGAGCGCAGGCAGCATTGAGGAAAGGTCCTGAATGTAAATGTGTCCCAGAAAATGGGACAGCGACTTGCCCAAAGGAGCCGGCTGAGTTCCGACGCGATAAATTCCCCCATCCGCTGAAACAAGCTCGAAATCGAAGCCGGAATCTCTCAGAAGCCGCGTTTGAAACCCGATGTCGTGCTTCAGCGGGTTGAAACGAAAGTGCGGGATGAAGGGGACCCCGACGCACTCCAGCAACTGGGGAGACTCTGCGCCCAGAAGCCTGTCCGCCAGCCGATCGAATTCCGTCCGCTCCCTTGCAGTTCGCAAAGCCTCGCCGCCACTGTAGCAGAAAACCAGCGGGTCACCGCGTGACGAGGGCGCACCGATTGGCGGAGCCGACACGCCCGCTTGGGGCGGGTCGATCCGTTGCAGGCCGGCGCCGGGCGAGCCAACGAAGCGCGAGGAGTCGGCGATGAAAGCGCCGATCTATCCCGCTCTTTGTTACGTCGCCGGGTCGGTTCGAACGCGCTCACCAGATCGTTTCCACATGCGGATAGCTGCAGATCTTGTCGTCTTTGGTGAGGACGGCGGCGCCCATCGTCTGTGCGGTGGCGATGATGATGCGGTCGGCCGGGTCGTTGTGCAGAGGCGGCGGAAGAAATACGGACCGAGAGGCGATCAGGTTGTCGACCGGCATGAATCGAAAGTCCGGCAAGGCTTCGCACTTGGCAAGCCAGTCCCGAACGTTGATCGTCAGTTGCAGCCTGCCGCTGACCGCAAGCAAAGCGACCTCCCAGACGCTGATCGAAGAGACGTAGGCCTGGCGCTTGGAAACAGCCCGTCGGACCGCCTGTGCGGCCCGGGTGGAAAGCGCTTCCGGATTGCTCGCAAACCAGATCCAGGCATGGGTGTCCAGGACGATCACTGTAAGGATTCCCAGTTCTCCTCGCCGACGGGCTCGGTGGGAGCGTCGTATCGAAGGACCGTATCGCGCAGCGCCGCGTACGCCTCGTCCGGATCCTCGACATACGGGATGATCTTGACGGCGGGTCTGCCCCTGTCGGTGACAATCAGCTCCCGGCCGGTCCTTTCGATACGACGCAGGTACTCCAACGCCCTGGCCTTGAACTCGGATTTTGAAACGGTGGTTTTCATAACCATGGTCATAATACCATAGTCACATAAAAAGACGGCAACCAAAGCCGGCGCATGCGCGGAAGCTCTCGGCTGCGACGTTCCGCTCGGATGGGATGTTGTCGCTTCCGGGCTGGGATGCGGCCCGTCAGGGCTTCCCGGCCGATGTAGAAGGGGCCTGTGGCCGCGACCCTTCCTGCTGAAGGTGCCAAGAGTCGCCGCCTGAGGCGGCTCCCACATTAGCCCGGAATCGACCGCCGCCGAAGCGGCGCCGGTCGGCTCCGACATCCGGCGATCGATGCGTTCCGTTTCCGGTTCGAAGCTCCTTGCGCTTACCGGCCGTCGCCTGCGCCGACGAGCTGGCTGCGATGCCCCCGCTCGTCGAGCAGCTCGCTCAGCAGCAACTCCATCTGGACAACCTGAGCTTCCAATATCTCCAGTCGGTTCAGCTGCCCTCTCAAAGACCCGATCTCCGCCTGCTGCTCTTTTACCGCTTCGATCAGCAGGGCCGTCAGGGCGGCGTAGTTGATCGCTTCCGCTTGCTGCGTCCGCTCGTTTGTCTCCACCAGCTCCGGAATCACTTCGGCCGCCTCTTCGGCGATCAGGCCCAGCGACGGCTCGCCCGTCTCCTTCCAGGTAAAGCTCACGCCCCGCAATCGACTTACCAGACCTACGGCGTCCCGCACGGTTTCGACTTCGCTCTTGTAGCGCAGCGAACTGGTCTGCGCGAAGGCCGGCGGCCCCGTTGGAAAGGGCGCCGATAAACGTGTTGTTGTGTTCGGTCGTGTTAGAGCGGCCTGCATCCCAGCCGAAAAACACATTGTTCTCGCCGCTGGTGTTGAACCGACCGGATTCGTAGCCGAACAGGGAATTGTGAGACCCTGTCGTATTGCTCCCCCCGGCGGTCCGCCCGAAAAAGGCGTTGTTTGCGCCCCCGGTAGTCTGCCATCCGGCGTTGACTCCAAAAAACGCATTGCTGAATCCGGTCGTGTTCGCAAACCCGGCCCGCCATCCGAAGAAGCTGTTGGACGATCCCGTGGTGTTGGAGATGCCGGCCTCCGCACCAAAGAACGAATTCACCCCGCCGAGGGTATTGGCGCGGCCGGCGTCGCCGCCGAAAAAGGAGTTGGAAGGCGCCCTCGGTGTTGGAAAAGCCGGCGTCGCGGCCGAAAAAGGAGTTGGAAAAGCCCGTGGTGTTGTTGTGGCCGGCGCCACCGCCGAAAAAGGAGTTGGAAGGCCCCGTGGTGTTGGCTCCCGCTCCCGTTCCGAAAAAGTTGTTGCTGTCGCTCTCAAGGGCGAAGGGAAAGATCGGCCTCGGCCCCGCTCCATCCGCCGCCGAAAGCGGCCGGAAGTAGCCGATCAGATCGGCCTGGACCGCGGCCGCATAGCTGCTTTTGAGCCGCAGTCCCGCCGGTCCGCACTCCGCTCCCGCGCACAAATTGACGATGGCCGTAGCCGTTCTGTCTTCGAACGCCAATTCCGCGCTCCGCTCCATGGCGGCCGCCGCAGGCTCCGGCAGCCCCTCGGCCCACAGCTTAATGCGTGGCTGCAGCGCTCCGATCCCCTGCGCGCTCAGGTTGAACTCGCCCAGCCGGAAGCTGCGCTTCGCGTAGGCGCCGCCTGCGCCCGGATCATCCGTGGCGGCTGCAAACAGCCGGCAGGAGACCGGCAGCGGGACGTAGACGCCTCCGGCTCGAGTCGTCGGCTGATCCAGCGCCGCAGCCAGCGTGCGGCCGTCCGATAGCATCAGCTCGTCGGCCGTCGCCCTTCCCGAAAAGTAGGCTTCGGCCTGACGGGGAGTCAGCAGATGCAGGATCAGACGCTGCCTCCAGTCGACCGAGGCGTCGTCTGCTATGGCAGGGTCTTGCTCTACAAGCGCCCGCCAGGCGGTGGGGCGATCCTGTGAAGAAGCCCCCGCCAACAAGCCCGCACGCCAACGTCAAACCGCATGCAACGGAAACAAACAGCCTGAATGCCATCGCTCTCCTCCCTGCCGTGGGGGTCGGCTGGAGGCGTCGAGGAGTTGAAGCTTTTCGCACCGGGAAGCGACGATCTCAAAGACCGTCGGCAGCCGGAAATCCCGCTGCCGGCTCCCGCGGGCGCAAACACAGATTCCCCGGCCGCCTCCTGCCGATCCGCCCGTTTGAATGAAAATGAAATTGAGCGAAGCGTAAACGCCCGCAAATCGGCTGTCAACAACTTCCGGATGCGGAGCCTCGTCAGTAATGACGAGGGCGATGTGCCGAATCAAGCCGGCGCTTCGGCCGAAACCGAGCGACGGCGCGTCACAGGCGTACTGCGCGGCTTTGGCGGCTGGGGCCGCAGCTTTGGCTTTTGATGTCGCGGAGCCCCGGTCATTACTGACCGGGCTCTGTAGAGCCTCGGCTCTCGCCGGCGAAACGCTCGCGCTGAATCACTTCCTTCGAACGCCACGCCCGGCGCTAAAAGCGAAACCTCAAAACCGCGGAACGCGGAACGAAACCGGGCCGTTGCGGCTGGCAACGAATTGGATTTCCGCAGAAAAAGCCGCGTTTGCGTTTTATCCCGGCTCGTTTACAATCGCTTCCATGCTGGTGCGGGGAGTTCTTGCGCTACTGTACGGCGGAGTCGTTCTGTTTGCCGGTTTCGAGCCGCAGTCGATTGCTGAGGAGGCAATAGTCCCGAGTCTGGCGGAGCGCTTGGGCTACGGGCCTCAGGAACGCCTCTTGATCGTTCACGCGGACGATGTGGGCGTGGCCCACTCGGTCAATCGGGCGACTTTTGCGGCCATGGACCGGGGACCGGTCAATTCCGCCAGCATTATGGTCCCGTGCCCCTGGCTGGGCGAGGTGGCGGAATACGCTGCGACCCATCCAGATCGGGACTTTGGCCTTCACTTGACGCTGACCAGCGAGTGGAAGCATTACAAATGGGGGCCGGTCTCGCCCTGGAATCGGGTGTCCTCTCTGGTCGACGTCTACGGTCACTTTTACTCGATTGTCCAACAAGCTCTGGAGCAAGCCGATGCATCGGAAGCGGAAGCCGAGATCCGAGCTCAGGTCGAGAAGGCCAGGAGCTTCGGGATCGAGCCCACGCACCTGGACTCGCATATGGGCGTGTTGTTTAGAACTCCCGAGTTGTTTGAGGCTTACCTGAAGGTTGGCAGAGAATACGGGATCCCGGTCATGGTGGCTCGCACGTTCGCGACGTTTGCGCCGCACATTTCCGAAGCGCTACATGAACGCGATCCGGTTCTGGACCATCTGGTAATGTTGAACCAGATGATCGAGCCTGAGCAATGGCCGGAGTTTTATTTCAACGCCATCCGAAATCTGCAGCCAGGGGTCACCGAGTTGATCGTACACCTGGCCTACGATGATGAAGAAATGCGCGGCGTAACCGTCGACCACCCGGATTTCGGCTCGACGTGGAGGCAGCAGGATTTCGACGCCATGACCAGCCCGGAACTCGAAGCGGTTCTGAAAGAAGAAGGCGTTCGACTGATCACCTGGAGGGAAATTCAAGGTCTCGTGCGCTAACGCGTCGCGTAAACGCCCGAAGCGAGCCGTCAGGATGTGGGAATGCGGCCGACTGCGCTTCGATCGTTTTTCGATCGTTCGAGCAGAAAGACGTCAAACCTGAGGAAATCGTCATGAGAATTCCTGGAATCTGCCTGGGATTGCTTCTGGCAGCGGGGTCGCTCCAGCTTACCGCCCAATCTCGAGTCGCTCACGTGCAATTCATTGATGAATCGGGGCGCATCGTCCACGACCTGGAGGCTTCCGAAGTCGCTCTCACCGAGCGGGGAGAGCAGCGGGCCATTTTGAAGTTCGACGGTCCGGAGAACCCCTTCCGGCTGGGAGTGGTGCTGGATGTGGGGCCGGGCGTCCATAGGATTCAGGACGACGTGCTGTCCGCTTTCGAACAGTTTTTCCTGCGATGGTCGGAGTTTCAGGACGTCTTGCTGTTGACGTTTGATGAAGAGGTCTACGTAGACGCCGAATGGAGTTCGGACTCCCGGAAGGCGCTG
>DATKAT010000086.1:0-3639 GCA_035514675.1 Acidobacteriota bacterium
GCACAAATCCAGAACTTCGTCGCCCGCCTTTGGATCCAGGACGAGCGCAGGCAGCATTGAGGAAAGGTCCTGAATGTAAATGTGTCCCAGAAAATGGGACAGCGACTTGCCCAAAGGAGCCGGCTGAGTTCCGACGCGATAGATTCCCTCATCCGCTGAAATCAGCTCGAAATCGAAGCCGGATTCTCTCAGAAGGCGCGTTTGAAACTCGATGTCGTGCTTCAGCGGGTTGAAACGAAAGCGCGGGATGAAGGGGACCGCGACGGACTCCAGCAACTGGGGAGACTCTGGGCCCAGAAGCCTGTCCGCCAGCCGATCGAATTCCGTCCTCTCCCCTGCAGTTCGCAAAGCCTCGCCGCCACTGTAGCAGAAAACCAGCGGGTCACCGCGTGACGAGGGCGCACCGATCGGCGAAGCCGACACGCCCGCTTGGGGCGGGTCGATTCGTTGCAGGCCGGCGCCCGGCGAGCCAACGAAGCGCGAGAAGTCGGCGACGAAAGCGCCGATCTCTCTCGCTATTTGTTACGTCGCCGGGTCGGGTCGAACGCGCTCACCAGATCGTTTCCACATGCGGATAGCTGCGGATCTTGTCGTCTTTGGTGACGACGGCGGCGCCCATGGTCTGGGCGGTGGCGATGATGATGCGGTCGGTCGGGTCGTTGTGCAGAGGCGGCGGAAGAAATACGGACCGAGAGGCGATCAGGTTGTCGACCGGCACGAATCGAAAGTCCGGCAAGGCTTCGCACTTGACAAGCCAGTCCCGAACGTTGATCGTCAGTTGCAGCCTGCCGCTGACCGCAAGCAAAGCCACCTCCCAGACGCTGATCGAAGAGACGCAGGCCTGGCGCTTGGAAACAGCCCGTCGAACCGCCTGTTCGGCCCGGGTGGAAAGCGCTTCCGGATTGCTCGCAAACCAGATCCAGGCATGGGTGTCCAGGACGATCACTGCAAGGATTCCCAGTTCTCCTCGCCGACGGGCTCGGTGGGAGCGTCGTATCGAAGGACCGTATCGCGAAGCGCCGCGTACGCCTCGTCCGGATCCTCGACATACGGGATGATCTTGACGGCGGGCCTTCCCCTGTCGGTGACAATCAGCTCCCGGCCGGTCCTTTCGATCTGCCGCAGGTACTCCAACGCCCTAGCCTTGAACTCGGATTTTGAAACGGTGATTTTCATAACCATGGTTATAATACCATAGTCACATAAAAAGACGGCAACCGGAGCCGGCGCATGCGCGGAAGCTCTCGGCTGCGACGCTCCGCTCGGATGGGATGTTGTCGCTTCCGGGCTGGGATGCGGCCCGTCAGGGCTTCCCGGCCGATGTGGAAGGGGCCTCAGGCCGCGACCCTTCCTGCTGAAGGTGCCAAGAGTCGCCGCCTGAGGCGGCTCCTACACTAGCCTGGAAACAACCGCACCCGGTCCGAGCAAAGCGCCGGCTTCCCGCCTACGAAGCTCCCACGTGCGACAGCGCAACACCGGCGCTGAACCACTCCCTGAGCCGCTCGGAATCGACCGGCGCCGACTTCCGGCGCTTCGGAACCCGAAGAGCCCGGTTGAACCGGCTGTTCGGAGTCTCGGAGATCGACGGGTCCCGAGGCGGGCCCCGTCGCTCCGACATATCCGGCGCTCGGTCCGCTTCGCTTCCAGCAGGAAGCTTCTCGCGCTCACCGGTCCTCGCCTGTGCGGGCGAATCGGCTGCGATGCACCCGCTCGGCCAGCAGCTCGCTTAGCAGCGTCTGCATTTCCGCAAGCTCGGCTTGAAGGGACTGGATCTGCGCTTGCTGTGCCTCCGTCCGTTCCTCTTGACTCCGGATCCGCTCCTGCTGCTCTTTTACCGCTTCGATCAGCAGGGCGGTCAGGGCCGCGTAGTTGATCGCTTCCGCTTGCTGCGTCTGCTCGTTTGTCTCCACCAGCTCCGGAATCACTTCGGCCGCCTCTTCGGCGATCAGGCCCAGCGACGGCTTTCCGGTTTCCTTCCAGACGAAGCTCACGCCCCGCAACCGACTTACCAGCCCGACAGCGTCCCGCACGGTTTCGACTTCGCTCTTGTAGCGCAGCGAGCTGGTCTGCGCGAACGCCGGCGCCCGGCAATGACCGGCAGGATGCCGGTCCTACATCTTCGATTGGATCTGGCCGGCAGATTGCCGGCGCTACAGGGGCATTTCCGTTTCCGGCCGTCTGGTTTAGAATCAGGTTCATGTTCGTTCGCGGAATCGTCGCTTTGCTGGTCGGCGGAGTGGTCTCATTGGCCGGTTTGGGGCCGCATGCGGTTTCCGAGCAACCGCCCCGGACCAATCTGGCGGAGCGTCTGGGCTACGGCCCCCAGGAGCGCCTGTTGATCATCCACGCCGACGACGTCGGCGTGGCGCATTCGGTCAATCGGGCGACGTTTACGGCCATGGACCGGGGACCGGTCAATTCCGCCAGCATTATGGTCCCGTGCCCTTGGCTGGGCGAGGTGGCGGAATACGCTGCGACCCATCCAGATCGGGACTTTGGCCTTCACTTGACGCTGACCAGCGAGTGGAAGCATTACAAATGGGGGCCGGTCTCGCCCTGGAATCGGGTGTCGTCTCTGGTCGACGTCTACGGTCACTTTTACTCGACTGTCCAACAAGCTCTGGAGCAATCAGATGCAGCGGAAGCGGAAGCCGAAATCCGGGCTCAGGTCGAGAAGGCCAGAAGCTTCGGGATCGAGCCCACGCACCTGGACTCGCATATGGGCGTGTTGTTCAGAACTCCCGAGTTGTTTGAGGCTTACCTGAAGGTTGGCAGAGAATACGGGATCCCGGCCATGGTGGCTCGCACGTTCGCGACGTTTGCGCCGCACATTTCCGAAGCGCTACGCGAACGCGATCCAGTTCTGGACCATCTGGTAATGTTGAACCAGATGATCGAGCCTGAGCAATGGCCGGAGTTTTATTTCAACGCCATCCGAAATCTGCAGCCCGGGGTCACCGAGTTGATCGTACACCTGGCCTACGATGATGAAGAAATGCGCGGCGTAACCGTCGACCACCCCGATTTCGGCTCTTCGTGGCGACAGCGGGATTTCAACGTCATGACCAGCCCGGAACTGGAAGCGGTTCTGAAAGAAGAGGGCGTTCGACTGATCGACTGGAGGGAAATTCAAGGTCTCTTGCGCTAACGCGTCGCGTAAACGCCCGAAGCGAGCCGTCAGGATGTGGGAATGCGGCCGACTGCGCTTCGATCGTTTTTCGATCGTTCGAGCAGAAAGACGTCAAACCTGAGGAAATCATCATGAGAATTCCTGGAATCTGCCTGGGATTGCTTCTGGCTGCGGGGTCGCTCGAGCTCCCCGCCCAATCTCGAGTCGCTCACGTGCAATTCATTGATGAATCGGGGCGAATCGTCCACGACCTGGAGGCTTCCGAAGTCGCTCTCACCGAGCGGGGAGAGCAGCGGGCCATTCTGAAGTTCGACGGTCCGGAGAACCCCTTCCGGCTGGGAGTGGTGCTGGATGTGGGGCCGGGCGTTCATAGGATTCAGGACGACGTGCTGTCCGCTTTCGAACAGTTTTTCCTGCGATGGTCGGAGTTTCAGGACGTCTTGCTGTTGACGTTTGATGAAGAGGTCTACGTAGACGCCGAATGGAGTTCGGACTCCCGGAAGGCGCTG
>DATKAT010000087.1:0-2843 GCA_035514675.1 Acidobacteriota bacterium
GCAGCTGCAGCAGTTGCTGCGGGACGATCCCGCCCTCGCGCGGCAAGCGGCCGACCTGCTTCGGCAGATGCGGGAGTTCGACCCCGGGAGCATCATGGACGACCCTGAAAAGGTGGCCAGCCTCAAGCGCCTGATCATCGATGGCTTTCACCAGCTGGAGCTGGAAATCAATCGGGCCCTCTCAGAAAAGGAGGGGCGCCAAGTGCGCTTCGTTCAGAGAGACGAAATCCCCGTCGAATTCCGCGAGCAGGTGGAAGAGTACTTTAGGCGCCTGTCCTCCCAGAAAGACCCGTAGCGCGCGGCTTGCAGCCTGCGATTTGGCAACGACCAGCAACGATGCCGGTCCCACTGTGGCGCTGGCTTCCAGCCGGCGATTCCGAGCGCCGGATGAAGTGATTCAACGCCGGCGCTTCGTCGTCGCGCGCAGGCGAAGCCCCGAAACGAATCGACCCGCCCGAAGCGGCCGCGTCGGCTCCGACAATCGAACCGCCGCGGCCAGCGGGAGGCATGGGCGGATTTTCGTTCTGCGTTCTGCGTTCTGCGTTCTACGTTCAAGCAGAGCAATCCGTTGTTCTCGCATTCGCAGGCATCCGGAGCGTATTTTGCAAAACGAAGCGGCGAAACCGCCGGATGTCAGAGCGACGGGGCCCGCTTCGGGTCCCGTTGATCCCCAACGCCAAATGCGCGGATCAGCACCGGCGTTTCGTTGGCATGGGCCGGCGGTTCATTTGGACAACCCGGCGACGTTTTTCCGACAGATCACCGCACCCGAAGCGGCCGCGTCGCTCCGCCGTGGGGGCGCAAGCCCCAGCAGCCCGCAGCGCGGGCTAACGGCTGTTTTGCGGGGGCGAATTCGACTCAACCCTTTTCCTCGCAGCGACTTATCCAGTTCCGACCCCATTTTTTGAGAACGACCCGCGCTTCCAAAACCTGCTCCGTCGGATGAAGTTTCCGGAGTAGATTCTGCCGCAACCGCGGCGCCAATGCCGGACTCCCGGCAGTGTTTCTACCCCTCTGCCAGGAGTGACGCCATGTCCCGGACGCCGATTGCTTCGACGTCCTTCGCAATGGGATAACGCTCCTCGCCCGAGTAGACGATAAAGGAGCGCTGCGGCTTCAAGTCCTCGCCGGCGTTATGGAAACCCTTACTAGGGGTCGCCGAGAGGCCGCGTTTGATGTCGACGGCCCAGAGCCCGCGTCTGCTGGGGAGTTCGAGGAGCAGGTCGATCTCCGCGCCGGCGGAGGTGCGGTAGAAGCTTGCCATGGTCCGGGGCGGGGCGACGGCGAGCAGGTTTTCGATGACGAATCCCTCCCAGCTTGCGCCGACGACGGGATGGCCGGCGAGTTGGTTGTAGTTCTCGATGCCCAGCAGGGCATGGATCAGCCCGCAGTCGCGCACATAGACCTTGGGCGATTTCACAAGACGTTTTTTGACGTTCGCGTGGAACGGCTTGAGCCGGCGCACCAGTAGCAGATCGACTAGCAGGTCGATGTAGCCGGTTACGGTCGGGGCGCTGATCGACAGGCCGGAGGCGAGCTTTGAGGCGTTGAGCATGGCGCCTTGGCTGTGGGCGAGCATGGTCCAGAGTCGCTCCAGCGTCTCGGCCGGGATGCGGTAGCCGAACTGCGGCACATCGCGCTCCAGATAGGTGCGGATGAAATTCCGGCGCCAGGTGAGGCTGTCGGCGTCGTTCGCGGCCAGAAAGCTGTCCGGGAAGCCACCGCGGACCCAGAGGTTCCTCATGGCCTCCGCGTCGGAGACAGCTTCCAGCACGTCCAGCGGGTTCAGCTCGACATATTCGATTCGCCCCGCAAGGCTTTCCCCCGACTGCTTGAGCAGGTCCATCGAGGCCGAGCCGAGGATCAGGAAGCGTCCCGTTCGTATTCCCCGCCGCCGACCCTGATCGATCAGCCCGCGCAGCTCCTGGAACAGCTCCGGTACGCGGTGAATTTCATCGAGGATAACGAGAGTACGTTCGTAGGCCTTGAGAAACAGTGCCGGGTCGGCCAGTTTGTCGCGGTCGGCTTTCGCTTCCAGATCGAGATACAACGCATCCGCGTCTTCGACGATCTCATGCGCCAGCGTCGTCTTGCCGACCTGGCGCGGGCCGATCAGGGCGACGGCGGCCTGGCGCCCCAAGGCGTCGCGCACGGTGCGGTATGTGCGGCGTCGAATCATCCTTGTAAATTAAAAGACTGCCTTTAGAATTGCAAGGTATATCCGTGACACTCACTAATGACCGCGCGGCCCTTGCCGAGCGTGCGCACCGCACCCTGCAGCCAGCCGTCCACGGGATCTCGGGCCCGAAGACCATCAGCGGACGTCGCCGCTTCGCCGCAAAAGATCCGATTTCGACGGCTCTGCGGTGGGTTCGTTACGCTGGGACTCGATCCGGTCCGGTCTTTTCAGGCTCTCGTCTCAGGCGCGGAATCTCGTTTCGTGGCGCCAGGCAAGGAGGGATGCGTCGGGGCGGTCGGACGGGTCTGTAGGCAACTGGATCCGTCTGCCGTGCAGCGGATAGTAGGACCTGCCGTTGGAGAAATCGTCCTTCAGTCTGCGGCTCACTTCGAATCGATAGTCCGGAGTCACGCCGACGTAGCCCATGTCGTACAGGCGATGGATGTCCGCGCGCAGAAGGAGTCCATTGGAAACCGCGTGCGGACCGCTTTCCGCATACGGCTTGATGTGCGCTGCCTCCAGAACCGGCAGGGAATGCTCCTGGCTGACTGCGCAGGCCCGGCTGTAGGCGTCCAGAACGGCGACTCTGAATGTGCCCTGGCCCAGACGAGGTCGAATGATTTGCTCGTTGCCGTAGCGATCCGATTCGAATGCCGCGAAGGCG
>DATKAT010000088.1:0-3884 GCA_035514675.1 Acidobacteriota bacterium
GCTTTTTGATCTTCTCATTCAGCCTTTGCTTTCTATTGAGCCAGGCGCCGACCCACCAGCATTACGAGGCGCCCAGCGAGGACGTCGAGCCCGGTCCGGAGGGGCAGTTGGCGCCGCGGCTGCAGAATTTGGGCGATCATACGTTTCCGGTCACCACGTCTTCGGCGCAGGCCCAACTTTTTATCAACCAGGGGCTGAACCTTTCCTACGGTTTCAATCACGCGGAGGCGGCAAGGGCTTTCATGGAAGCTTCCCGGCTGGACCCGGAATGCGCCATGGCCTACTGGGGGCACGCGCTTGTTCTGGGCCCCAACATCAACGCCCCCATGAATCCCGAAGACGAGCCGCGCGCCTACGAGCTGATGCAGAAGGCGTTTTCGCTGGCGTCGAAAGTCAGTGAGCGGGAGCGGGCATATATTAACGCCCTTTCGGCTCGCTATTCCGGCAATCCGGAGGATCGGGAAGCCGGGGACCGCGCCTACGCGGCGGCCATGCGGGATCTGTACATGCGGTATCAGGGGGATCTGGACGCCGCCACCCTGTTTGCCGAGGCTCTAATGGACCTCCGACCCTGGAGCTACTGGTCGCGGGACGGACGACCCTACCCGGGCACGCTGGAAGCGATCGAGGCTCTGGAGCGGGTTCTGGCGCGCAATCCGAACCATCCGGGCGCTAACCATCTGTACATTCACATGTTTGAAGATCCCGACGCGAAACGGGCCGAAGCGGCCGCCGACCGGCTGCTGCACCTGATGCCCGGCGCCGGCCATATGGTCCACATGCCGTCGCACATCTACGTCCGGGTGGGCCGCTACCGGGATGCGGCGGAGGCGAACCGGCTGGCCGTCCTGGCCGACGAGGACTACATCGCGCAATGTCGCGCCCAGGGGATCTACCCCTTGGGCTACTACCCGCACAACATTCACTTTCTGTGGATGGCCTCAAGCCTGCTGGGGGATTCTGCCGAAGCCATCGGCTCGGCCCGCAAGACCGCCTCGCAGGTTCCGGTGGAAGCTCTGGAGGAATTGCCCTTTCTACAAGGGTTCCTGGTCGTTCCCTATTACGCGCTGGTGCGATTTGGGAAATGGGAGGAAATGGCGGCGGAGCCTTTGCCCCCGTATCAGGGGCCTTTCACGATGGGGATCTGGCACTACGCCCGCGGGATCGCTTTGACTGCGCTCGGCCGCCTGGAGGAGGCCGGACGGGAGCTGGACGAGCTTACAAAAATTGTGGCGGATCCCGCTCTGGAAGAGCTGCCGGCGTCTTTTTCGGCCAACTCCGCCCAAGCGATTCTGCGAATCGCTCCGGAAGTGCTGGCAGGAGAACGGGCGGCCAAAGAGGGAGACTACGACGCGGCGATCGCCCATCTGGAGAAGGCCGTCCGCTTTGAAGACAGCCTGATCTACACCGAGCCTCCGGACTGGCACTACCCGATTCGCCACTCGCTGGGGGCGGTTCTGTTGGAGGCGGGTCGGGCCGAAGAGGCCGAGGTCGTCTACTGGGACGACTTGAAGAAGAATCCCGACAACGGCTGGTCCCTGTTCGGCCTGATGCAGGCCCTGAAAGCCCAGGGGAAGGACGAGGAGAGTCGTTTCGTAGAAGCCCGCTTCAGAAAAGTTTGGTCCCGCGCGGATGTCGAATTGAACGCGTCTCGGTTTTAGATGGCCGTTCAAACGCCGGCCATCAGGCAGAGCGGGCAGGGAGCGGCGGGGCGCGTCACCGTCCCTGCCCGCCGGGCAAGTCGCCGGCGCCCATTAACTTGGATTTTGCACACCGGTCCTACTGCGGCGCCGGAGAGCGGTGCAGCTACTGCGTTGCCGCTCCTCGGCCCGCTCGACGCACTGCACGAGTACGCCTGCGCGGGCCTTTGTCGCGCGCCTTGTATCCACGCCGCTCTGCGACGTCTCGCGACGGGCGCGTGTGTAAAATTCAGGTTAAAGCCCTGAAATCCTCCGGCTTTCGAGACCCGTCTTGCCGGCGGGACGGCGGGGCGAGTCGCTGCCCATCGGGCGCCCGCACGATTGACTCATTTTCCGACGTCCGGATAGACTTCCATCAAATAAAAAGGAAATCTCGATGAATCTGGAAATTTCAAGGACGCGGGGACTGACGTCATTCTGCGCTTTTTTTATTTGGATGCTGACGGCCTGGTTGGCGACAGCCGCCCCAGCATTGTCTGCGGAATCGGAAAAGACCGAACATCCGATCGGGGAATGGCTGCTGGCCGGCCCGACGGCTCTGCCCCTGCCCGCATTTCACGACGAGGACGAGCACCGAAAGGCGACCCTTGAGACCCTTTTGGGCCTTCCCAAAATTCAGATGAAGGAGTTGTGGCCGCAGGCGGCTGGGACGCTGGATTGGCCCGGCAGGGAGCCCCTGCGCTGGACGCGCGTGGAGGCGGGAAGCGAAGGACTCGAGCTTTCGGTTGGAGAAACCGACGTCCCGCACGTCGCCTTTCTCAGCGTCTTCGTAGAAGCCGACCGGTTTCAAAAGGCGGAGCTGGAAGTCGAATCCGGACATCTCCTGCGCATCTTCGTGGACGGCGCACTGAAGTCGGTAAAGTCCGCAGCAGAGGGCGTTCGGCGGAAGGACGGCCCGCAAGGAGCATCGCAGGAAGAGGCCGGCTCGACTCCCGGGAAGATCACCGCCGATCTGCAACTGACCGTCGGCAAGCGCCTGATCGTACTGGAGACGCTGCGGAATCCGGAGTCGGAGCTTCCCTGGATCGTGCGCGCCGTTCTCAAATCGGAAAACGAAAACCCGCAAGTCGACAACCCGACTCTCCGCGCCACGACGTCTCCGGAACACGGCATCCGGATCGCCGACCTGCTGGACCCGGAAGCGGTCTCCGACCTGGAGCTCTCAGCGTCCGGGCGATATCTGGCTCTCCGGCTCCGGCAGCCCGAAGTGCCGGCCGACGATCAGACCCAGTGGCTGGAGATTCTGGATGCAGACGACGGCGAACGGGTTTTTTCGATGCGCGGAGGCGATGCGGTCGCCGCCTTCGCCTGGGCGCCGGATGGCCGGCGCTTCAGCTACTCCACGCGCAAGGGCAAGAAGTCGACGCTCTGGCTGGGCGATCTGCAGAACGGCTCGGTCCGCCCCCTGCTGCAGGATCTGGAGAACCTGGGTCCCCATCGCTGGTCTCCGGACGGGCGCAGCCTGTTTTTCGCTCAAGGAGACGACGAAAGGAAGGACGAAACGGCCGAAGCGGGATTGAAACGGCTCCGCGCTCCCGAGGACCGCTGGGCCGAATGGCGGACCAAGAGCTACCTGTCTCAGGTTTCGGTCCAGGACGGCGCTATCCGCCGCCTGACGGCCGGTGCCCTCAGCACGGAGCTGCAGGACGTCCGCCCAGACGGCCGACGCCTCCTCTTCTCGCGGATGGTTTACGATCCGAGTGAGCGGCCCTATTCGCGCGGCGACGTTTTTGAACTGGATCTGGACTCTCTGGAGGCCAGGAAACTTGCATCGGTCGTCTGGTTTACCGGCGCCGCTTATTCGCCCGAAGGAGACCGGATCCTGATCCTTGGCGGAGCTTCCGCATTTGACGGGGCGGGGGTAAACGTCCCGGAAGGAATGATTCCCAACGAGTACGACACGCAGGCCTACACTCTGGAGATTTCTTCCGGAGACGCGGAGGTGATTTCGCGAGAGTTCGACCCGTCGATCGAGCAAGCGCTCTGGTCCCGCCACGACGGCCATATCTACCTGCGCGCCCAGGAGGGCTCGTCCGTAAAGCTGTTCCGATACGTTGTCGAACGGAAAGAGTTCGAACCCCTTGAGTCTGAACTGGAGGCGGTCACTTCCATGAGCCTGGCTGACCGGGCGCCTCGCCTGGCCTATGGCGGTTCCGGCGTGACCCAGCCGCCTCGGGTTGTTCT
>DATKAT010000089.1:0-4674 GCA_035514675.1 Acidobacteriota bacterium
CTCCCCTGTTCGATCAGTTTGATGGCCACCGCCAGCGTCGTCCCGCCCGCAGGTTCCGTAAAGATCCCCTCCGTTTCGGCCAACAGCCTGATGGCGGACAGAATTTCCGGGTCGGATGCCATCTCTCCCCACCCGCCCGACTCTCTGACGGCTTGAAGCACCGTTTGACCGTCGGCCGGATTCCCGATTGCGATGGATTTGGCGATGGTGTTGGGTTTGACCGGATCGAAGTTCTCGCGTCCCTGATGCAGGGCCCGGACGACGGGAGCGCAGCCCTCGGCCTGAGCCGTGTGAAAACGGCAACTCCCCTCCGCCCAGCCCAGAATCAGCAGCTCCTGGAAGGCTTTGTAGGCCTTGGGGAGAAGGGTCCCTCCGGCGGTCGGCAGCACCACATGATCAGGCAGGCGCCAGCCCATCTGCTCGGCGATTTCAAACCCGATCGTTTTGGCGCCCTCCGTGTAATAGGGCCGCAAGTTGACGTTGACGAAGCCCCAGCCGTATTCGTCTCCGATCTCGCTGCAGAGCCGGTTGACGTCGTCATAGGTTCCTTCCAGAGCGATGACCCGGGGGCCGAAAACCAGAGATCCGGTGATCTTGGCCCTTTCGATGTCGCTGGGGACGAAGATGATGCAGGGAGCGCCGATGCGAGCGCAGTGCGCGGAAACCGCGTTTCCGAGGTTGCCGGTTGAAGCGCAGGCGAAGGTCGAGTAGCCCAGTTCCCGTCCTCGGCTCAAAGCCACGGAAACGACTCTGTCCTTGTAGGAAAGGGTGGGGTAGTTCGAGGAGTCGTCTTTAATGTAAAGCGCGTTCATGCCGAGGCGGCGGCCCAAATTCTCGGCATGAATTAAAGGCGTCCACCCGCTGTGGTCGCCGGCGATCGGTTCCCGGGCGATCGGAAGCAGCTCTCGATACCGCCACAGGTTCAAGGGTCGTTTTGAAACGTCGGCTCGCGAAACCTGCCGTCGGATCGAATCGTAATCGTAAGAGACTTCCAGCGGGCCGAAGCAATTGAGGCAGACAAACTGCGTTTCCGGTGCGAATTCTTCCCCGCAGACGCGACACTTCAAAGAGCGGAAATATGACATTCGAGTCTCCATCTGAACGAGCTTGCCGCTCGTCCGAATCCAAATCGCCTAATCCTGGCGGCGCAAGGCAAAGCGGGCTCTCGGACGGTCCGGGAAGGAAAGACAAGAAAAGGAGAGAACCTTATCTATCAGCCTTCAATCCGGAAGACTGCGGGACTTAGCACCTGGTCGTCGCCGACTGGTTGCTGTGGCATCCGGGGGCCCGATCCCTCCACCACTCTTGATAAGAAACAAGAGTAAGATGATATCGGCAAGTCGCCGATCCGTCAAGGAGAATTGAGTTTTAAACGCCGATCCGGATTTAATCTGTAGGCCCGTTGACTGAGCACCGCAAGGCAGATTCCCAAGACGCCCTCCGATTGGAGAATTCGGTCTCAGAATTCCTGCATGAGCATGGCCTGCACCATCCGCGATCGACTCTTTTGGCGGCGGTTTCCGGGGGTCCCGACTCGGTGGCGCTTCTGCGTCTGCTGGCGTCGCTGCGGGCGAAGCTCCAGTTTCGGCTGCTGACCGCCCACTTGAACCACGGCCTCCGCGCCGGCGAGTCGGAGGAAGACGAACGCTTCGTGCGCCGTTTGTGCGAAAGACTGGAGGTTCCGCTGCAGGTCAAGCGGCTCGCTGAGAAGCCGGATCCCAACCTTGAAGCGGCGCTGCGACTCCATCGCTACGACTTTCTGGCGGACTGTGCGGCGGAGCATGGGGCGGCGATTCTGACTGGGCACACCTTAAACGACCAGGCCGAAACCTTTCTCATGAAGCTGTTTCGGGGAGCGGGACCTTCCGGTTTGTCGGGGATCCACGCCGTACGCCGAGCCCGGGCCGGCGGGCCGGCGGTTCGGGTCCTGCGGCCGCTGCTTTCAGTTCCGCGCAGCGATATTCTCGCCTACCTGGATCGAATCGGTCAGGATTTCCGCACGGATTCCTCCAACCTGAACCTCGAACGGGATCGCAATTGGGTCCGGGCGAGTTTGATTCCTCAGCTTCAGAAGCGATTGAATCCGGGCGCGCTGGAGGCTCTGGCGCGCACGGCCGGCCTGATGGGCGACATCGAGAATCTTCTGGAAGAGGAGGCGGAGCGGAGGCTCCCGATCGGGCCGAGCCCGAAGGCGTCGCTGCCCATCGCCATCTTGCGGGAGGCTCCCCGGGCCGTCAGACTGCAGATGATCCGGCGGGCGATCCGATCGGTCAAAGGAGACTTGTCCGAGATCACTCTCGCGCACATTCTCGGCTGCCTGGATCTGACGGCCGGCGGCAGCGGTCGTCGGATTCATCTGCCTTCGGAAATCCGCGTCATGCGCGAGTTCGAGAACCTGACCTTTTTCCGATCCGAACTAGCACACACCCCCGCCTTCGCCTACCGCTGGGACGGTGGGGCCCTGCGAATCCCGGAGGTCGGGAAATCGATCCGCGCCCGGGTCGCCGGAATTTCTGCAGAGGGCGATCGACGCCGCTTTCTGAAGAAGCTTCCGGAGCGCGCCCAAATTCGAAATCGCCGGCCGGGCGATCGCTTTCAGCCGGGCGCGGACCGTCCCGTCAAGTCCCTGAAGAAACTACTGATTGAGGCCAGGATCCCTCGACTGGAACGCAACAGGCTCCTGATTCTGGAATCGGACGGGGTCATCCGCTGGGTCGAAGGGTTTCCTGCGCATCCGTCCGTCCAGTGCGGACCAAAGGACGCGGAGGGGCTCCAACTGGAGATCGAAATCGAAACTTTTTCATAGCAATCGGCTTCTAATATAGAGTGCGCCGATATAGAGTGCGCCGAAGAACGAGAGCCGATTCGGCCGCGTCGGCCGATCCCATTCTTGGCTGGTGATTTTGCGCCGCTTTGCATATAATTGGATCTTGGCGAATAGCCTGGAGGTTAGATTTTGAATACGACCGCAAAGAATGTGTTCCTGTGGATCGTCATTGTCGTAGCGGTAGTCGTGCTGGTGAATTTTCTAAACACGGTTCGCACGGGCACGGTCGACGAGCTGACGTATACGCGATTCGCAGAGTTGGTTGAATCCAACCAGATCAGAAGCAGCGAGCAGGATCCGGTCACGGTGACCGGCAATCTGGTCGAGGGCTATTACATTCGCAACGGCAGCGAGACGCACTTCAAGGTCTTCGTTCCCAAAGGGGCCGAAGAGACGGTCGCCAACCTCCTGATCGATCAAGGGGTCATCGTCAAGATCAATCCGGAGGATGAGGGCGGCTGGATTTACGTGCTGCTGAGCTCCTGGTTCCCCATCCTATTGATCGTGGGCCTCTGGATCTTTCTGATCCGCCAGATGCAGACCGGAGGAAACAAGGCGCTGTCTTTTGGAAAAAGCCGCGCCAAGCTGTCTACTAACCAACAGAAGAAAGTTACGTTCAAGGACGTCGCCGGCATCGAAGAGGCAAAGGAGGAGCTGCAGGAGATCGTCGAGTTCCTCAAGGAGCCTCAGAAGTTTCAGAAGCTGGGAGGCCGCATTCCCAAGGGCGTTCTGCTGATGGGCCCTCCGGGCACGGGCAAAACGCTGCTGGCCCGCGCCATCGCGGGCGAGGCCAACGTGCCCTTTTTCAGCATCAGCGGCTCCGACTTCGTGGAAATGTTTGTAGGCGTGGGTGCGAGCCGGGTGCGCGATCTCTTCGAGCAGGGGAAGAAAAACGCTCCGTGCATCGTCTTCATCGACGAAATCGACGCGGTCGGAAGACACCGAGGCGCCGGCCTGGGCGGCGGACACGATGAGCGGGAACAGACTCTGAACCAGCTGCTAGTGGAAATGGACGGGTTCGAATCGAACGAAGGGGTCATTCTGATCGCCGCCACCAACCGTCCCGATGTTCTGGATCCGGCGCTGCTGCGGCCGGGACGATTCGACCGCCAGGTGGTCGTTTCGCTTCCCGATATCAAGGGCCGTGAAGGAATTCTCAAGGTCCATACTCGACGGATTC
This sequence comes from Acidobacteriota bacterium, assembly GCA_035514675.1. Taxonomy (GTDB): domain Bacteria; phylum Acidobacteriota; class UBA6911; order RPQK01; family JAPXNP01; genus DATKAT01. The sequence continues at coordinate 4,008 of DATKAT010000089.1, forward strand.
CACTTTCCGAAGACGTTGACATCTCGATTCTAGCCCGGGGCACTCCAGGTTTTTCCGGCGCGCAGTTGGCCAATATGGTCAACGAAGCGGCGCTGATCGCAGCCGGTCAAAACCGCAAGGCCGTGGCCATGAAAGATTTCGAAGAAGCCAAAGACAAGGTGCTGATGGGGAAAGAGCGCAAGTCCATGGCCCTCAATGAAAAGGAAAAGCGAAACACCGCCTACCACGAAGCGGGGCACGCCCTGGTGGCCTTCATGCTTCCCGAGACGGATCCGCTCCACAAGGTCACCATCATTCCTCGGGGCCGCGCCTTGGGACTGACCATGCAGCTGCCCGAAGAGGACAAGTACAACTACACTCGCGAATACATGGAGGCGCAGATCGCCATCCTGCTGGCGGGACGCATCGCCGAGGAGATGTTTCTAAATACGATGACGACCGGAGCTTCCAATGATCTGGAGCGCGTCACCAACCTGGCCAGAAAGATGGTCTGCGAATGGGGCATGAGCGAGGAAATGGGCCCCCTGACGTTCGGCAAGAAGGAAGAGCAGATCTTTCTGGGCCGCGAAATCGCCCAGCATCAGGATTTCAGCGAGGATACGGCCATCAAGATCGATCGGGAAGTGAAACGAATCGGACTGGAGGGCTACAAGCGGGCCAAGGACGT
>DATKAT010000090.1:0-8437 GCA_035514675.1 Acidobacteriota bacterium
TGTTTCAGGGATTCCGCACCCTCCACTGGTGCTGAGACTCAACCCGGAGAAGTCCCGTGCTCTTTGAAGGGATCGATGTGCAGGTACCGGGAAAGGCGCCGCACCCCGATGTACATCGGGATGGTGTCGAACATCGCCGAGGCCAGCTTAAAAGTGTATCCGGAAAGGATGAACGTCCAAAGCTGGGGCCAAAGCGGCTGATCCGGGCTCACCGGCAGGGCGGACGCGTAGTAGTGCGTGATCAAGATGACGGCCACCGTGTCGACGGCCTGGCTGACCATCGTGGAGGCGTTGTTTCGCAGCCAGAGATGGCGCCCTCGCGTCAAACGCTTCCAAAAATGAAAGAGAAAGACGTCGCAGAACTGCGCCGCCGCGTAGGCGATCATGGAAGCCGTGACCGCTCCAAAAGTCAGCTGCCGGACCTCGTAAAAGACCGGGAGGCGGCCGGCTTCGTCCCGAAGCAACTCTCCGGCCGCCGGGTCGATCGCTTCGAATCCGGGCAGAGCTCCCCCGATCCAAAGGATAAAGACGATCCAGATGTTGATGAGGATCCCCATAAAGACCAGAAAATTCGCTCTCCTTCTTCCGTACAGCTCGCTGATGAAATCCGTGCAGAGAAACGTAATCGGGTAAGGCAGCACTCCGACTGCGATGTAAAGCGGAACGTTCAGGCCGCCCACCTGAAAAGACAGGTCGATAAAGCGCGTGATGCCGAGGATGTTCAGCATCGCCAGCGAACCAATGAAGAAGGAGGCAAGTACAATGAAGACCCGCTCCCGTCTCTCGTGAATCTCGTCGCTGATGTACTCGTAGGGAATCTGGGCCATCAGACGAACGCCGCCTTTCAGTCGGTCGAGATGTTCTCGGACTGGTCAGTCTCGGCCTCCGGCAGGAATTCGTCCCGTTCGGTTGGCTTTTCCCGGTCACGGATCGGACGCTCGATGACTTCGCATATCAGAAGCACCTGCGGCTGATTGGGCCTGAAGCCTCCGGCATCGGGAATGGGCGCGCCGGGTGCGGATCCGATTTGATCGGCGGCTTCCATGCCTTCGAGGACGCTCCCGAATACGGTGTACTGGCCGTCCAGAGTCGTCCATTCCTCGAGCATGATAAAAAACTGACTCCCGGCGCCGTGCGGATCCCGCCCCCTGGCCATCGATACGGTTCCCCGAATGTGATGCAGATCGTTGAACTCCGCCCGCAGCGTGGTCCCCGGACCCAGATAGGAATGCCCGCCCGCTCCGTGAGTCTCCGCCTCTTCGTCCCGGGTGTTGGGGTCTCCCCCCTGAATCATGAAGCCGGGCGCCACCCGATGAAACAGGGTTTCGTCATAGAACCCGGAAGCGCAATGGTGGAGAAAGTTTCGGACGTGCTCGGGCGCGTGATCCGGGAAAAAGCCAACCAGGATGTCCCCCTGGCTCGTCTGCAGCCGAGCCAGCATCTCCATCCCCGGTTCGGCTGACAACCCCAACTCTACGTCTTCCGAGCTGGAGCAGGCGGCAATACATATAGCCAGGATGCAGGTCGACAGAGATGCCATCCGCCACGGCGGTTTTGTTAAGTCCTGCATTGAAACTGACATTGTAAAACATGCTGGTGGCGCCGGCTTCCAGCCGGCGATTCAGTTCGGCCGGCAGGACGCCGGCGCCCGCGTCTTCTTGCCAAAGATTTCTGGGACGCGAAATGTTAGATTGTCCACATGCAGGAATCAGAACGCGCAAAACTGGCCGAAGAGTTGAGAAGCGCTTTGACTGGAGAAGTGCTTTTCGACGAGATGACGCGGGCCATCTACAGCACCGACGCCAGCCTGTACGAAGTTCTTCCTTTGGGAGTGGTGCTGCCTCGCAGCCGCGAGGACATCGTCCAGGCGGTGCGTGCGGCGGCCCGATACGGCGTTCCCATCCTGCCCCGGGGCGGGGGCACCAGTCTGGCAGGTCAGACTGTGACTGACGGCCTCATCGTCGATTGTTCGAAGCATTTCAACCGGATTCTGGAAGTGAACGCCGGAGAATCGTGGGCCGAGATCGAGCCGGGAATCGTTCTGGACGAACTGAATCAGTCGCTTCGACCCGCCGTCCTCTTCTTCGGACCGGACGTGGCCACCAGCAGCCGGGCCAACCTGGGCGGCATGATCGGCAACAATTCCTGCGGCGTCCGCTCGATCCGATATGGCAAGACGGTCGATCACGTGCAGCAGCTCTCCCTCGTTCTCGCCACCGGCGAAGAACTTTTTCTGGAGCAGCTGAATCGGATCCAGCTCGATCGCAAGTGCTCTCAGCAAGATCGGGAAGGCGAGATCTATCGAACCGTCCGCAAGGCGGTTCAGGAGAACCGTGACGAGATTCTGCGACGCTACCCCAAGGTGCTGCGCCGAGTCGGAGGCTACAATCTCGACGCCCTGCTGGATGAGGAGCGATTCAACCTGTCGAGTCTGATCGTCGGGTCGGAAGGAACGCTGGCTTTCGTCACCAGGGCCCGGATTCATTTGGATCCGATCCCGGCTGCGGCTTCGGTTGCAGTGCTGCACTTCGACGACCTGCTGGAAGCCGTCGGCGCGGTCCCGCAGATTCTGAAACATAACCCTTCGGCGGTTGAGATCCTGGATGCGTACGGCCTCGCACTTGGAATGAAAAATCCATCTGTGGCAGAGCTTTGCAAACAATTTGTTCAAGGGTCTCCTGAAGCGATTCTCATCGTCGAATTCTCGAGTTCGTCCGAGACGGGCGCGCGGGAGGGTCTGGAAAGCATGATCGCCGACTCCGCGCTGGCGGAATCCGTCTACCACTTTCACGTCGCTCAGACGCCATTGGAGCAGGATCGAGTCTGGCAGGTGCGCAAGAACGCTCTGGGCGTCCTGCTGGGAACGAAGGGGGACGCCAAACCGCTCCCCTTCATCGAAGACGCGAGCGTGCCGGTCGAACGCTTGCGGGAGTACATCACGGGAATTCTGGACATCTGCAAAAAACACCAGCGCCCCCTGGCCATGTACGCGCATGCCAGCGCCGGGCTGATCCACGTGCGGCCGATTCTGAATCTGAAGCAGGCCGAAGACGTTCAGATCATGGAAAGAATTTCGGCGGAGGCCTTCGAGCTCGTCATGCGGTACGGAGGCGCCTGGAGCGGAGAGCACGGCGACGGCCTGGTGCGCAGTTACAAGAACCGCGAGTTTTTCGGCGATCGCCTTCTGAACGCCTTTCGAGAAGTGAAGAAGGCGTTTGACCCTCACTTCCTGATGAACCCCGGAAAGATCGTCGATGCGCCGTCCATGACGGAAAACCTCCGCATTCATCCGGGCTACCGAGCGGAATTCCCGGCAACGTTCTTTCGTTTCGAAGAGGAACGGGGATTCGACCGCGCCGTCGAGATGTGCACAGGAGTCGGCCACTGTCGAAAAACCACCGGCGGGACGATGTGCCCGTCCTACATGGCCACGCGGGACGAAGAGCACTCGACCCGGGGGCGGGCCAATGCATTGCGCCTGGCGATGTCGGGCAAGCTGGGTCCCGAGGGCCTGACCGGCAGCCGCCTGTATGAGGCGCTGGATCTCTGCCTGGAGTGCAAAGCCTGCAAGAGCGAGTGCCCTTCCAACGTCGATATGGCGAAGCTCAAGGCGGAGTTCCTGGCTCATTATTTCCAACGCCATGGCTTCCCGCTGGGCAAGAAGCTGGTCGGGGGAATTCGACGCGCTGCGGAAGCGGGGAGCCGTTTCCCGCGGCTGTTCAACTCCGTTTCGCAAAATGGGATTGCCCGTTACCTGCTGGAGCGTTTCGCCGGGCTGGACAGACGGAGGACGCCGCCTGGGCTGGCTTCCAAGACTCTGAAGTCTCTGTGGAACGACTTCCAGTCCGATTCGGCTGCGGACCGCCCCTCGGTCGGGCTTTTCGCCGACACATTCACCAATTACTACGAGCCTTCCATCGGAATGGCCGCCGTAAAGGTGCTGGATGAACTGGGCTTTCGGGTGGAACTTCTGGAAGGCGGCTGCTGCGCACGGCCCCTCATATCGGCCGGCATGCTCCGGCAGGCTCGGGAGCAGGGAGGGGCTCTGGTGCGGAATCTTCTCGCTGCTGTCGATCGCGGTCTCCCGATCGTCGTTTTGGAGCCTGGCTGCTTCGCGGCCCTCCGGGACGACCTGACGGATCTGGTGGAAGACTCCGCATCGGCCCGCCGCGTCGCAGACGCCGTTTGTTCGCTCGAAGAGTTTCTGACCCGGGAAAACCTCGCCGGGCGGCTGGCCTCGCGAGCGAAGCTTCAGCCCGACGGGATCGTATTTCACGGGCACTGCCAGCAGAAGGCGTTGATTGGAACCTCGGCCGCATCGCAACTCTTCTCTCAGCTTTCCCAGAAGCCCGTTGAAGCTCTGGACAGCGGCTGCTGCGGAATGGCCGGCTCTTTCGGTTACGAAAAGAAGCACTACGAAATATCGGGAAAAATCGGGGAGCGCCGCTTGTTCCCCGCTGTTCGAGAAGCGGGCGATGACATTCCGATCATCGCTCCGGGATTCAGCTGCCGGGCGCAAATTCGCCACTTCACCGGGAAACGAGCCCTCCATCCGGCGGAATGGATCGCGCGCCTGCTGGATGTCTGACCCGACGACTCGCCGGCGGCGTTCCGACCCGCTGGCGACAACTTCGGAATCGCCGGACCGCTCGCCAGGGGCGCGAGGAATCCGCGCGCCGGAGAGCCGTCTTTAATTGACCCCGCGGCCAAATATGGAATAATTCGATAAGGGAGTCGCCCGGGCCGAGCGCTCGGGAATTTCTTTTGGGAACATCAAAATCAGAAAGAAGTTGACATGAATGATTCTCCATTCCGAGGAGGAACGAACGGACCGGATCAGGAGCCGGCGACTCTTCTCGATCTCGACCCGGCATCGTTGGCCCGATACGCCCGAATCGCCTTCACCGCTCTGGTGGGGCTCATTGCGCTCTACGCTCTGAACTGGGCGCTGGGCTTTTACACCGACTGGCTCTGGTTTCGCCAACTGGGCTATGACGCCGTTCTCGTAAAGATCATCGCCAGCCAGTTTTGGCTGTTTACGGCAGGTCTGATTCTCTTTCTCGCCATCGCCGGGGGAAACATTTATTTGTTTTTCCGGATGACGCGCGGGATGCGGGTGCTGCCCAGCAGCCAATTTCCTCAGGAGTGGTACGCGACCGCCCGTAGAACGCTGCGGTGGATTTCGTTGGCTGTGGTTCTGGTCTTTGGAATCTTTCTGGCCGAAAGAGTGGCGGGCGAGTGGGAGAAGATTCTGCTTTTTTTCAACGCGGTTCCTTTCGGGGAAGCGGATCCGATTTTCGAAAGAGACATTTCGTTCTATCTTTTTACGCTCCCGATCATCGATTTCTTTAGGACCTGGCTGCTGACCGTTCTGGTGACCACGATTCTGCTGGTCGGCGCCCTCTATTACGTAACGGCGCAGATGAGAGGCACCCGCCTCTCCTTCGAGGAGCCTCTGCGCTCCCATGTACTGGGCCTCGGCGCCGGCTTTTTCGTATTGATCGCCGTGGGGCATTGGCTTTCCAGATACGAGCTCCTCTACTCGACGACGGGGGCGGTCGTCGGCGTCGGCTACACGGAGGCGAACGCCACTCTGCCTGCGCTGTCGGTCATGACGGTCGTCGCGCTGGCCACAGCCGTTCTGCTCATTTACGCAATTTTCGGGGTCAAGGACCGAGTCGTCTTCTTTGCTGCCGGCGGCTGGTTCGCCCTCAACATCATTGCCACGGGCGTGATCCCCTCTCTGGTGCAGCGGCTGCAGGTTGAGCCCAACGAGTTGGCGCGGGAAGAGCAATACCTGGTCCACCACATCGCACTGACCCGTCAAGCCTACGGCCTCGATCGAGTGCAAAATTTCAGCCACCCGGCCCTTGGCACGGTGGATTCCCGCACTCTCGCGGAAAACCCGGGAACCGTTCAGAACATTCGATTGTGGGACGAGGGGCCGCTGCTGGAGAGCTACAACCAGATTCAGTTCTTTCGACTCTATTACGATTTTCTGGCTGTGACGACCGACCGGTACGAAATCGACGGCCAACTGCGCCAGGTCATGCTGTCGACGCGAGAACTGTCGGCGGAGAAGCTTCCCGAGGAGGCTCAGCGGTGGGTCAATCGCCAGCTCCAGTTCACCCACGGGTACGGAGTCGCCATGACTCCGGTCACCGAAGTCGATGCCGGAGGCCGCCCCGCCTTTTTCGTCAAGGACGTTCCGCCAAGCGGGAAGCTCCCCCTGGATCGCCCCGAGGTTTATTACGGATTGAAGAGTCTGGACTACGTGGTAGTCAATTCCCGCATGGAGGAATTCAACTATCCGGGGCCCGACGGGCCGGTTTATACGCATTATGCGGGCGCGGGGGGCGTTCCTTTGAGTTCCTTCTTCAGACGGCTCCTCTACGCTTGGGAGTTTCGCGATCTGAATCTTCTCATTTCAGGACAGATCACACCCGAGAGCAGGATCCAGTACCGTCGCACAATTCCCCATCGCTTTTCCACGCTGGCCCCTTTTCTGGTTCCGGATCGGAGCCCTTACGTAGTCGTCGCGGACGGGAGGCTTTTCTGGATTCAGGATGCATACACGATGACGGATCGGTTCCCCTACTCCGCACGCTGGCGGGACTCCTTCAATTACATTCGCAACAGCGTCAAAGCCGTCATCGACGCCTACGACGGTTCGGTCCAGTTTTACGTCGCCGACGAAACGGATCCGATTCTGCAGGCGTACCGGAAAATCTTTCCGACTATGTTTCAGGACCTGTCGGAGATGCCGCCCTCCCTGGAGCAGCACATTCGATATCCTCTCGATTTTTTCACCTTCCAGGTGCAGATGCTGCTGCAGTATCAAATGACGAATCCGACTGTCTTTTACAACAAGGAGGACCAGTGGGACCTGCCGGTGGAGAGCTCGTTCGGACAGCATTCGACGCTTCTGCCCTACTATATCGTCGCCCGTCTTCCCGATGAAGATCGCGAGGAGTTCCTCCTGATACAACCCTTCACGCCGGTGAACCGTCACAATCTGGTGGCCTGGATCGCCGCCCGCAACGATCCCGAAAACTACGGACAACTGATGCTCTATCGCTTTCCTTCGGGCAGACACGTCGACGGGCCGAATCAAATCGAGGCGCGAATCGACAATGATGCGATTATCTCGGAACAGTTCACGCTCTGGGGCCAGGTCGGCTCCGAGGTCTCGCGGGGAATTCTGCTGGTCATTCCCATCGGCGACTCGATTCTCTATGCGGAGCCGGTCTTTCTCCGTCCGGATACACTGGAGTTTCCCGAGCTGCGGAGAATCATTCTGGCCGACGCTAGTAGCGTCGTGATGCAGCCCACCATGGATCGCAGCATCCGCGCCTTGGCGGGAGAACTCCCGGCAGTCGCGTCGGTAGCGGAACTGGTCGATCCGGATGCGCCTCCTATCGAGGTGGCGGAGCGTCCGCGGACGGAAGTGTTCGGCGCGGAGGATCTGGAATCCCTTCGAAGGGGTCTGCAGGACGTCGCCGACCGATTGCAGGAGCTCCTGGAGCAGCTGAACCGGAGGTAGCGGGGAGAGCCGCCTGCGCTCCGGCGCGCAGCGCCGCGAGCTTCGAAGCCGCTCAGCTGTTAGGAATTTAGAGCGGGCAGGTGCCAAGAGGGCGCCCGCCCGTTCACGAGAGGTTGAAACGACATGATTTCGATCTATATTTAAGCGGGTTCGAACCCGCATCGATTTTTTCTCTTCGCAGAATTGAAATGCAAACTCCGTGCCAGGAATGGCGAGGCTGAGGCCGAAACGCGTTCGACTCCCATTTCCAGCCGTTTTCCGAACGAGTCGAAATTCGATGGCGCTTCCTGAGGCGTCGGAGCCTGGCAGGGCGCCCGGACGAAATTCCCGCGTCGCCGGAAAGATTTCCGCTCCGACCGCCGCAGAGCGAATGCTTTGAGACATGCGGGTTTAGCCCGCATTTCTCACACGCCTCCTACTGCGGCGCCTCGCAACGGAACCGTGTGAGAAATCCGAGCTAGGGTTCCATCCGGGCGCAGTTGACCCGTGGGCCGGAAGGAACGTAAGATGGCCCTGGTGAGTGTGACAGACCATGATTCGACGTTTTGAACCGTCCTTTCTTACGGTGTCGCCGTTCGCAACGCGGCGCACTTCCCGCCATCCCGCTCCGCCCCGCAGGGTGCGCGGCCGATGACAATTGAAAGTCCCTTCGAAGCGTCTCGAGGATTCCGGTCCGCCTGTTAAGACCTTCCCTCTCACGCCAACATGGAACAGTCCCGCATTCGAAACTTCTGCATCATCGCCCATATCGACCACGGCAAGTCGACGATGGCGGACCGCCTGCTGGAGGCAACCGGGGCCGTGCAAGCTCGCGAGATGCGCGCACAGCTGCTCGATCAGATGGAGCTGGAACGGGAAAGGGGCATCACCATCAAGATGGCCGCGGTCCGGATT
>DATKAT010000091.1:0-7326 GCA_035514675.1 Acidobacteriota bacterium
GCTGAGCCGGCTCCCACATTGCCGGGCCGGCATCCCCCCTCGGGGAAAGAGACCCGACATTGTGAGTCCGGCCGCACCCTACTGCACGATCTGAAACGGAGTCTGGGTTTGGGCGACTTCTCCGGTGCGCTGGTCGCGCACTTTGGCGGTCAAAAAATAGGTCCCAGCGGGCAATCCCGCCAGTTCGATATACCGGGACACCGGGATCTTCGCCCCGTCGGGTTGCGGAGAAATCGTCTGCTCGGGAAGTTCGAAGGCCTCCTGCGCTCCGCTTCTGCGAACCGAGAGATCGACCGCGAGATTCTCGGAACTCGAGCCGGGATAGACTTCGAAATAGTAAACCAGATTCTCTCCGTTTGAAAACTGTCTGCCGGCGGAAGGGACGACCGTGTTGCCGGCAACCGTCAGCATCTCCGCGCCGCCGAACTGGCCCTGCTCGACGCTCTTGCCTAAAACGACCGAACTGATGCTCAGGCCCTCCGTCGGAGGTTGAATTCTCAAGGGCCGTTCGATCAGGGCGGCGTTGGAGGAATTTCGATCCCGCACCAGCACTTGAAAGGAGTAGATGCCGGGAAGCAGCTCCGTCTTATTATTGAAGCTCAGTCCGCCTTCCTTTAAAGCCTCCAGCTCTTGGGAGGTGAAGCTCAGGTCCATGGGGGTGCCGAATCGCATCAGCACCCTGCCCGCTTCGTCCCTCATGACGGCGATGACTTCGATCTCTGCCTGCTCCAACGTTTCCCCATTCTGTCGCACGGTCCGGAATTCGATTCCGCGGGTCGGGATCTCCAGGCTGATCAGAACGTCTCGTTCCAGCCCCTGGCCGGCGAATTGTTCGGCGCGCAGATAGGCGGGCAGGGTGAGCGGGAACTGGCCGCTTTGAGCCGCCGCCAGAGCCTGAAAGTCCTCGGCGCTCAGAAGCTCCATTCCCGAGGGCAGAGCTGCATACCCGGAACGGTGGCGGACCTCATAGCCGGACCGCAGAATTTCCACGCGAATGCTGCGGAAGGTTCCGTCCAGCGCCTGATTCTTGGGGCGGTAACTGATCAGGAAGTAGCTCCGGATGTCCTCGTCCACACGCTGCAATCCGACGTGCAAATCGTTGGTGTGACGGATCGCAAATCCACCTGTCGCGGTCGACACATGACGCAGCGCGCTGTCGCGCACGTCGGAGCCGACCTGCTTGGCTCGGTCAAAAAGAGATTCGCCGCCTGTGGCGTCGATGCGCCTTCCGAATAACGGGCTTCCCTCCCTCCGGGCGCTGATGCTGCCGAGTTCTCCGTCGGGGACCAGGGCGCCGGATAGCGTTCCGGCGGCCAGGCCTTGCGAATCCACTCCGTAAATAGCCAAATTGGCGCGATTCGCCATATTGATTGTTTTTTCGAGCTCCAACTCTACATGCGGACCGATGACGAATCCCTGAGAAAAAAGAAACAAAGTCTTGCGCCCTTCGATCGGCGCGGTGACCTGTGAAATGGCCTGGATGGACTGGAGCACGCCGCGAGCTTCCCGTTCCTGGACGAAGGACTGCATGTTGTAAAACATGCGTTCAATGCGCAATCCAACGGCCGCACTCGCCAGGGCGGAGCCCGCTTCCGCGGCGGCTTGACCAGCTTCGGCGGAACCCCCGGCGGCCGGCGCCCCAACCAAGCCGTCCGCAACCAGCCCGGCGTTGCCCGGTCCGGTGGGCGCATCGGCCAGGCTGGCCAGAGAACGCCCAGAAAAATCGCGGAGCTGGAGCACTTCCACCAGTTGGTCGCCGTCGTTGGTGAAATCCTGCAGCATCCGGAGCCCCGATCCAAGGACAAACACGGCTGCGTAGTCGGTCGGATGCAGGTTTTCCCGGACGTATTTGATGGCCGCTTCCTGAACCAGATGCTGGTTCTCATAAGCCGTCGTCGAGTAGTCGAGGAGAAAAATGAGCAAATTGTGCCTGGGGCCGAGAATGGGCGAATGTGCAGTAGCTCGAACACCCTCGTCTTCGGAAACAAACGGTTCGGGTTGGTCCGAAGAAGCAAGGGCCGCGTCGCCGGCCTGTTCGCTCGAATGAAAGAAGACGACGCTGTCGATCTCCTGAACTACGCCATCCTCATAGACCACGAAGTCCTCAGGCTTCAGATCCGTCACGACCCGGTTTCGGCGGTCCGTGACCACGACGTCGACGATCACGCTCAGGCCCTCGGCCTGAAAGATCGGATCAGACTCCCCTTCCGGAGGCTGAGCGGAAATGAGCAGAGATGCGAGCAGACAAAGCGAAAGTGACGAAATTTTCTTTTGGCGGTTCATTCTTGAATGCGTCTATTATAGCTGTTTTTCAGCTTCCCGACAGAGCGGTTCCCGAAGCGGCGCGTAAGGGGCGCTCATCATGCGTCTTCGGCTCGTTTCCGCCGACTGAACGAAGGCCTCCCGCCCGCATTTCAATGAAGCATGCTTCAGGGTAGCGGAAACGAACGGACCGACCCGCGTCCCGTCCGGGCATTCAGTTATAATGGAACCAATCATGTGGGCTCCTGCTCTGGGACTTCTTCTGGCGCTGCAGGCTTCTCCAGGCGAGTCACTGCTGGGACGCGCCGACCAGGCCATCCAGGCGCGTGACCTGGAATCCGGAGAAAAGCTGCTTTTGGAATTCCTGAATGAAGCGAATCATTCCGGGGAGGCCTACGCCGAGGCGGGCGCGCTGCTTTTAAGCGCAGGCTATGCCGAGAAGGCGCAGACGCATTTTAAAGCCGGGATCAAGGAGGATCCTCGCTTGGACGTAAACTATCTGGGATTGATCCAGGCCCTGCAGGCGCTTGGGGAGGAAGAGCGAGCTCGGCAGGCGGTCCGATCGGGGCTGGAAGCTCTGCCGGGACATCCTGCTTTGGCGGCGGAAATGGCCAGGATGGAAGCCGACGCAGGGGATTTTCAGCGAGCCATCTCCGTATTGGAATCGGTGGCTGTTGAAAACCGGGGCGCGCGTTTCTGGGAAATGCTGGGCCGGCTCTACTTGACCGTCGACGACGATCAGAACAGCTTTCGGGCCTACCGCCAGGCGCTGGAGCTGGATTCGAAATCAATTTCAGTCCTGCGCGCGCTTGCGGGTCTTGCGCTCAAGAGAGAGGATTCGGAAGAAGCGTGGAACTATATTGCGCAGGCCAGAAGGCTCGCTCCCAACTCCCCTCAGGTCCTGTATGATTTCGCTCAGGTCAGCATCGCTGCGAATTTGCCCACGGAAGCCGTCACCGCCTTGCGGTTGCTGTTGCTGCTCGAGCCCGACGAGCCGTACTACCAACTGGCGCTGGGAAGGGCTCTCCTGCACTCGGACGATCATCGCGACGCGCACAGGAGCCTGCGACGTTATGTCGACGCGCACCCTGAGGATGCCGATGCCCGCACGCTGTTCGGGTTCTCCCTGTATCTCGTCAATGATTACGAGGAGGCGTTGCATCAATTCAGCAGGGCGCTGGAGCTGGACCCGGAACAGCTCGACGCCGTCTATTATCAGGCCATGATCGCCTACTCCAGAGCGGAGGACGAACGCGCGGAAGAGCTGTTTCGGGAATTGCTGCGGCGAGCCCCCAATCACGGGGAGGCCCATTTGAACCTGGCCAAGCTTTATTTCCGTCAAGATAGAGCGGAGGAAGCGAGAGTCAATCTGGAGAAAGCAGCCCATCTTATCCCGCAAGAGCCGGATGTGCATTTTCAAATGAGTCGGCTGTACGCCCGCGCCGGAGATCGGGAAAAGGCCGGATTGGCGATTCAACGATATAGGGAACTGAAGGCGGCAAGGGAAAGGCGGGACGCGGAGGCTCGCCGCCAGCCGTTCACTTTCCCGGAACCGCCGGATGGATTAGAATAGGTTGGAGTCGAAATCGATTGCAGCTCGAAGTTTTCCGTTCGGCGATATCGCGCCGGACGATGATGCGATTTGGAAAGTCGACTTGGGGTGAGGAGATTGAAAGTAAGAACAGCCATCGTACTGTTCGTTGGTCTGATCCTGGCCGCCGGAGTTCCTTACTCGCAACGGAGTCAGGATCAGATTCGGCAGGAAGAGGCGGACGACCTGTTTCAAAAGTGGATCGACCAGGACGTCCTGTACATTATCACCGATGAAGAGCGGGTCGTTTTCACCAGTCTCACTACGCCCGAAGAGAAAGAGGCTTTTATTGAACAGTTCTGGCGCCGCCGGCATCCGGATCCGGACTCCGGCATCAATGAATTCCGCGAGGAGCATTACCGCCGGATCGCTTACGCCAACGATCACTTTTCCGTCGGCGCTCCCGGCTGGAAGACGGACCGGGGACGCATCTACATCATTCACGGCCCTCCTGACACCACGGAGTATTTCGATCAGGGGGAACAGTATTACCGACCTCTGAGCGAAGGCGGAGGGGTCACGACGACCTATTCCTGGCTGCGCTGGACCTATCGCCATATTCCGGATATCGGAAGCAACGTCGAAGTGGAGTTCGTGGACAAGACCCTAAGCGGCCATTACGTCTTCGCCCAGGATGAAATGGACAAGGACGCCATGCTCTGGGTTCCGGGATTGGGGCTGACCGAAGCCGAACGCCTGGGCGGCGCCACCAAGGCGGAGCGGATCGGAACTCGCACCATGGCTAATTTCGCCACCCGTCGCGTCGGGAACCCCTTGAAGATGTTCTCGCAGAAAGACGACCTGTTTGAACGCCTCCGCCGCTATTCCCACCTGCAGACGTCCCCCGGAATCAAGTTTAAGGACCTGGAATCGATCGTCGACATCAATCTCTACTATGACAACCTCTCTTTCGGCGTGCGTCACGATCTGATCCGGGTGACGTCCACCGATTACCTGGTTCCTGTCACGTTCTTTTTCGATACCAAGGACTTCACCTTTGAGCGATCGGGCGGAATCCGCCAGGCCACGCTGAACGTCTACGGCCGAGTGGAAAACCTTTCCAAGCATCGCGTCTACCATTTCGACGAGACGGTTCATTTGACGCTCTCCGACAGCCAGGAGAGCCAGCCCGCCAGTTCCAGATTTCAGAAGAGCATTCCGCTCGAACCCGGCCGCTACAAACTGGTGGCCATCGTTAAGGACGTCAAAAGCGGTAAGATCGGCACCCTTGAAAGAGGCCTGATCGTTCCCGGCACGACGGAGGAGAGGCTGGAAATGAGTCCGGTGATTCTGGCCGACCGCGTCCAGCCAGCCAAATTCGAAGAGTTCATCACCGATCCTTTCGTGCTGGGAAACGTCAAGGTCTACCCCAGCAGATCCGAGCGCTTCGAGAGAGGCAATCCTCTCGGTTTCTATTTCGAGGTCTACAACGTTATGGCCGATCAGCAGTCGCTGGAGGCGGACCTTTCAATGCGGATCAGGCTCCTCAAAGAAGGCAAGGAAGTCGAAACCCCCTTTGTCGACAAAGACCTGAAACAGTTGCTTCACCGCTTCTCAGACCGCTTTTTCGCCGGATCGATGCTGAACACCGAACCGCTGGAGCCGGGTCAATACAACCTCATCATCTCTGTGACCGACCAGATCGCCCAGGAAACCATCGAGCGGTCCGTGCCGTTTCAAATCCTCACCAACAGCCGACAGACGGGGTAGATTTTGGTGCTAAGTGCTAGGTGCTAGGTGCTAAGTGCTAAGTGCTAAGTGCTAAGTGCTAAGTGCTAGGTGCTAGGTGCTAGGTACGTAGTGCTGGGGGCTGGGGGCTATTGAAGCTCGCTACGGCCGCTGAAATTGCGGAAGCGCCGGATGTCGGAGCGACGGGACCCGTTTCGGGGCCCGTTGACGGGCTGAGATCAGCGAGCGCTCCTTGGGAACAGTCGGGCGGAATGCCACACATCAACGCGTCCGAAGCAGCCGCGCCGCTCTAACGATTGCGCTGGCGCGTTCAGCCGGAGGCATCGGTTTCCAAGTGCGATTCGTTTGCGGCGAGATTACGTCGCCCGCTTTGCGGGCTTCTGGGGCTTGCGCCCCGTGACGGGCGCTACGAATTCTGAGGGCGGCATCATCCCAGCCCTCACGTGACTGGGGTAATGACTGTCGGCCTTGGGACCATGCGGCGCTGTTTCTTCGCTCGCCCACGGCTCGCTCCGAAACAGCGCCGCACTCGCATTCTTTGTTTCGATTGCCAACAACTTCTAAAATTTCAAAAAGTGTCACCCATGTGCCCGAACCTAAGAAGCACCCAGCACTAAGCACCAGAAAGCACTTAGCACCAAAATCTATCCTCGCACGCCCACCCGGGGCAGCAGTCGGAGTATGATTCCGGCCAGAACGACAGCCAGCGTAAAGAAGACGGCGCCCCACAGCGGATAACCGTAAAGAAAATAACCGGTGCCGAAGAGGGTGCAATAGACGGCGCCCACTCCGGCAAACCAGCAGGCGAAGGCGGCGCCGGCGCTTTCATTCGGGTCTGCGACCTGATCCCCGACCACTTTTTTCCATCCCGGCCCGATGGGTCGAATCTGTTCGTAAAAGTCGCGCAGCCGCGCTTCGCTGGCGGGCGGCGTCAAGTAGGTCACGGTCAGCCAGGCCGTGGTGGTGATGGCCACCCCAATGACCAGATTCAGCGAACCGTGAAACGGCTCCAAACCGATGGCCTGGTGAACGAATTGAAAATAGATCGCCACCAAAAAGGAAACGACCATGGCAGTGATCTCGCTCCACGCGTTGATTCGCCACCAGAACCAGCGCAGCAGAAAGATCAAGCCGGTACCGGCGCCGATCTGCAGGAGGATTTGAAAGGCTTGCAACGCGTTTTCCAGCCAGAGCGAAAGCAATCCGGCCAGAACGATCAAAGCCACCGTGGAAATTCGCGCCACCAGCACGTAGTGGGCGTCGGAGGCGCCCCGCCTGACGAATCGTCGGTAAAAATCGTCGACGATATAGGAGGCGCCCCAATTCAGATGGGTGCTGATCGTTGACATGTAGGCGGCCGCTAAAGACGCCACCACCAAGCCCAGCAGTCCGGACGGCAGAAAAACCAGCATCGCCGGGTAGGCCAGATCGTGTCCGATGATGGAGGGATCGATTCCGGGAAAGGCTTCTTGAATGGAGTCGAACGTCGGGTAAACGAGAACGGAGCAGAGGCCCACGATCACCCACGGCCAGGGGCGGATCGCATAATGGGCGACATTAAACCAGAGGGTGGCCAGGACGGAGTTCTTTTCGTCCTTCGCGGCCAGCATTCTTTGCGCGATGTAACCGCCGCCGCCGGGTTCGGCGCCCGGATACCAGACGCTCCACCACTGGACCGCCAACGGAATGATGAAAATCATCAGGACGGTGGACCAGTCGGAAAAATCGGGCAGAATAGACAGTCGGCCCGCCATTTCCGGGTGATTCATCAGGCCCTCCAGGCC
>DATKAT010000092.1:0-4803 GCA_035514675.1 Acidobacteriota bacterium
CAAGGCCGGTCGCCACAACGATTGAGTCGTCCGAGCCGCCTCGAGCCGTTGCAACGATTTTCCCGAGGACCGCCGCCGTGTCGTCTGGGCCTTCCGAAAACGCAAATACCAAAGGGCCGGCGAACAAAAAAAGCTGTATACTGGCGGCTGTGCTGGCTACGCGCCTCCAGAATCTGGTCCGCATCCGAACGGTCGCTCCTCAAATGAAAATGAATATCAATTTCAACTAGAAGCCACAGTATACCCGTTTACGAACTCAAGTCAACTGGCTTTCTGTACGAAAGTCGACTCCCTATTTCTGTGAAGGATTTTCTGACTGATTCTGAGGCTTGCACTGCCGCCGCTTGACCCCAGACGGCGTCATTCAGGCCGCATCCGACGTCGTCGGATCGGCCCTTTTTGGCATTCGATCTCGGCGAGCCACTCGGGAGAAAGCGGGGATTTCGGCCCCGCACCGCAGACGGATTGCAGGTTTGCGTTCTATGGGAAGATCGCATCTACGGCGCTCAATGGCGGCCCCTCTTCGCTCAACCCCAATCCGAAAGCCCGCCCGGAGCGTCCGGGGCGACCGGAAAAAGGGGGCTCCGATCTGTCGACGGTTCCGGCTCTCGGGCGGTCAGGCCCCTGCATTTCTGGCGGCCAACTCTCGATCCAGGATGTACATTCCGCTGGGAGAATCCGACACCATTTTCAGCTTGTGCACCACAGTGCCGACCAAAACCTCCTCCTCCACCTGTTCGACGACGAACCACTGGAGAAATTGGCGTGTCGCGTGATCCCGCTCTTTGGAAGCCAGATCGACCAGATCATTGATCAGCCCGGTGATCTTCTTTTCGTGCTCCCAGGCCGCTTCGAAGGCGGCTTCGGGCGACGCCCATTCGGTCGGCGGAGCATCGATTCTGGCCAGCATCACCCGTCCGGCCCGGTCGTTGATGTAGTCGTAAAACTTCATAGCGTGCTCGACCTCTTCCTGGGCCTGAGCGCGCATCCATCCGGCAAATCCGTCGTAGTTGCCGTCCTGAAAATAAGCCGCCAGCGACAAGTACATGTAGGCGGAAAACATCTCCTCATTCAATTGATCGTTCAGGGCTCGCTCCACTTTCTTCGTCAGCATTTCGATCTCGCTCCTTTCGCAGTCGACTCCTATTCTACCGACATCCGCAGCCGGGCGGAAACCCGCTCGACTTCCTCCCATACGCGGAAGACATTAGTCGAAGCGATCTTTTCGATTTCGTTTTCCGAGTAATCCAGCTTCAGCAGCTCGTAAAACAGATTGGGGTACTCCGAAACGTCCTTCAGCCCGTAGGGAAGCGAATCCCCCACTCCGTCGAAATCCGAACCCAGGCACACGTGGTCTATTCCGACCAGCTTGACGACGTGGTCGATGTGCGCCGCCGCGTCGGCGACATCTGCGAATGCCGGCGGATGCTCTTCGCGAAGTCGCTCCAGATGTTCGCGGGCTTGGGGGGAATCCTCGGCGAGGCCGCTTTCGTTGAGAAACTGGGCGAACTTGTTCTGCACCACTTGCGAGTTCTGGCGGTAATCGTCGCGGAGAAACGACGAACCGAAATTGATGCAGACGGCCCCGCCGTTCCGCGCCAAAGCTTGGATCATCTCGTCGCTCATATTCCGTTCCCAGCCCGGAGTGAATGCGCGGCAGGAGGAATGGGAGGCGATGGCCGGGGCCTCGGTCGTCTCCAAGACCTGATAAAAAGCTTCGTCGGAGATATGGGAAACGTCGACC
Source organism: Acidobacteriota bacterium (assembly GCA_035514675.1). GTDB lineage: Bacteria > Acidobacteriota > UBA6911 > RPQK01 > JAPXNP01 > DATKAT01. The sequence continues at coordinate 1,745 of DATKAT010000092.1, forward strand.
ATCATTCCAAGCCGGTTCATCTCGGCCACCGCTTCCCGTCCGAAGGGGCTCAGGCCGTTCCACCGTCGCTCCGTATCGTAAGAGGAATCCGAGATGAGATTGGAGCGTGAGTGGGCCAGCGTGATGTAGCGGATTCCGCGGTCGTAAAGATGGCGCAGCAGGCTCAGATCATCCTCGATGCCGGCGCCATTCTCCATTCCCATCGGCAACGAAATCAAGCCTTTTTCAGCATTCTGGCGAATCTCGTCCGGGGATCGGGCCACGGCGCATTGATCCGGCCATCTAGTTTCAAAATCTTCGATCATATCGATGAGTTGATCGGCCATCTCGCGCGCTCCGCCCGCCTCCTGAAAGGACGTCGGAATGTAGATGGCCATAAAGGGCGCATTCAGGCCGCCGGCTCGGGCGCGGGGAAAGTCGAAGTCTCCGCCGGGGGTCCGCCTCGAGATGTCCTCCCAGCCTTCGGACAGACGATAAGGGATGTCGATGTGGGTGTCGACGAGGATCAACTCGTGAGCGAGCCTTTCCGCCTTCTCTCGGAGTTCTTGGTCGGTCAACTCGAATTCCTCGGCCGTCGCGCTTTCCGCCTGGCGGTCCTGGCAGGCGGCGATCCAGAAGACCAGCAAGGCCAGCAACGGCATTTTCAGAGCCCGTCCGCTCCGCGCAGCGATTCTCTTTCCTTTTCGTTGGTCCGTCCTGCCCCCCAGCCCCCGCAGCGGCGCGACTGATTTGCGATTCAAGGCCGGCTCTCCGATCCCCTAAGCAACATCCAAACCCCTCCTGTAAAGAAACCGCAAGTAGCGCGCTGTCGCATCTTTGCGGACATGGATGGATGATACTATCGGAGACGTTCCATGGAATCAAGACGCTGACCGAGAGTCCACGGCATGCCGCTTTTAATCGCAAGCATCGGGGCCCTTTTGGCGGGCCCCGTCATATATCGCTTCGCGCTCTCTCGACGCTGGATGCTGTCGTTGTTGGACGGATTCATCTTCGTCACCATCACCGGACTGGTCGTCTTTTACATCCTGCCCGGGAATATAGAACTGGCGGGATGGTGGGCGATTCCGGCGGCCTCGATCGGAATGTTCGGCCCCTCTCTCTCCGAGAGGCTCTTCCATCGAAAGGCTGAGGAGGCCCACCTGGCGGCTCTGGTGCTTGGTCTGAGCGGGATCGTCCTGCACTCCTTCGTAGACGGCGCCGCCTTGGTCGACTCGGCGGGAGGACATCCGCATGGCCGCGACAGCCTGCTGCCGACGGCCATCATTCTGCATCAGCTGCCGGTGGCGCTGACGATCTGGTGGCTGCTTCGTCCCATTTACGGCTTCGGGACCGCCATGGGCGTCCTCGCCCTGGTGGGGGGCGCCATCGCAGCCGGGTACGGCTTTGGATCGTTCTTCCTGTCGGCTCTCTCCGGAAGCGGGCTGGGTCTGTTTGAGGCTTTCGTGGCCGGCAGCCTCCTGCACGTGGTTTTCCACCAGCCGCATGCCGATCACAGTCGCTCCGACGAAGTCCTGACCGTCACGGCTCCGTCCCGGGGAAAGAGTTATTGGCATGAGGGGACCGGCGCGCTGATCGGAATCCTGCTGCTGGCGGTTTTTCTGGGCGGATCTGCGCCCGAGGAGTCAGCCGGGGATCCTGGAACGGCGGGAGTCGGGGCCACGTTTCTCACGCTGGCGCTGCAAAGCGCCCCTGCCCTGCTGATCGCATATTTGCTGGCCGGTCTGCTGAACTCCTTTCTGCCGGCATCCTCGATCGGATGGATCCGGAGGGGCAAGGGCTGGCAACAGTCGCTGCGGGGAATGGCCGTGGGACTCCCGTTTCCAATTTGTTCCTGCGGCGTGGTGCCGCTGTACCGGACGCTGATCCGGCGGGGGGCGCCGCCGGCGGCCGCTGTGGCGTTTCTGGTCTCCACTCCGGAGCTGGGGCTGGATGCCGTCCTGATCTCGATTCCGCTTCTGGGAGGGGAAATGACGATCATTCGCATCGCCGCCGCGGCTCTGACCGCATTCCTGGTCGGCTGGTTGGTGGGCGGGATGATGAAAGTCTCGAGCGTCGAGTCGGATGCGCACTCGGAGTCGAAGGCCGAAGGCGAACCTTCCTTCGCAATGAAGCTGCGTTCGGCTCTGCAGGTCGGATTTGGAGAGGTGGTCGATCACACCGCGCCCTGGATCCTGGCCGGGCTGGCGGTGGCCGCCGCCCTGCATCCGTTCCTCGGTGAAAGCTGGCTGACGACGATGCCTTCCGGTCTGGAAGTTCCATTGTTCGCCCTGCTCGGGATGCCGGCTTACGTCTGCGCCTCGGGGGCCACGCCTCTGGTGGCCGTGCTCCTGGCCGCCGGAGTGTCTCCGGGAGCGGCCCTGGCTTTCCTGTTGACCGGACCAGCCACCAACGTGACGACTTTCGGTCTGCTGGGCCAGCTGCACGGTCGGTCGGCCGCTCTGCAGTTCAGCGGCTCCATCATCGCCGTGTCCGTCTCGCTGGGTTTTGCAGTCAATGCGCTCTTTCCAGGGGCGGGGGAGGTTCCTTTCGCGGATGCCGGCAGAGAAGAATTCGCCTTCTGGCAGATCGCGTCGGCCGTCGTTCTGGGGGCCGTCTACCTGTTTTCGCTGCTCCGCCGCGGGGCCCGCCGGTTTTGCGCCGAACTCCTCTTCGAAAACCGCCGCGCCATCCAGGCTCATCCGCACAGCGAGTGAGATTCGTTCCGCGTTCCGCGTTCTGCGTTCTTCTTAAGGCGGTTCGATGAGCCGGAGGGCCCGCGTGAGGCCGGAGGGCCGACAGTCTTTAGCCCCGTCCGTCAGGGCTGGGTGGAAGCCCCCCAAAAAATCGTGAGCGCCCGCAAGGGCGCGGCACTTTCCTAGAGTCAGGCCTTGACAAATGGGCACTCCTCTGAATTCTAAAGAGATGAAACCTAGCACCTAGTATTACTATGTTAAGTAGTATCGATTAGAACATCATCGAACTTGGTTCCGCAGCAGAAGCAGAACCCGACGGATTTCAGTAAATACGGGCGGATCAGGCGCAGCGTCTGTTCCCAGGTGAGCCCAGAAGTTTTTTTT
>DATKAT010000093.1:0-4103 GCA_035514675.1 Acidobacteriota bacterium
TCGATGGCCAGGCCTCCGCCGACGTCCAGGAATTCGATGGGATGGCCTCTCTTGTGGAGCTTCGCGTAGTAGCGGGCCGCTTCGCGGACGGCGCTCTTGATGTTGAGGATGTTGGGGATTTGCGAGCCGATGTGAAAATGCAGCAGCTTGAGGGAAGATTCCAGGCCTTCCCGTTGCAGGATCTCGACCGCCTGCAGCAGCTCGGAAGTGGAAAGTCCGAACTTGGAGCTCTCGCCGCCGGAAGTCGCCCACTTGCCGGCGCCCTTGGTGGACAGGCGGAGCCGAATCCCCACCAGGGGGACCACTTTCATCTCCTTGGCCATTTCCACGATCAATTCGATTTCGGAGATCTTTTCGACCACCAGAACGACTTTCTTATCGAGCTTGCGCCCGATCAGGGCCATGCGGACGTAAGTCGGATCCTTGTAGCCGTTGCACACGATCAGGGACTCGGGGTGGCTGTGCACCGCCAGTCCGGCGAAAACCTCTGGTTTTGAGCCCACTTCCAGTCCGAATCGATAGGGCTCGCCGGCGTCCAGAATCTCTTCGACCACTTCGCGGAGTTGGTTGACCTTAATCGGGTACACCCCGCGGTAGCGTCCGCCGTAGCCCTGGTCTGCTATGGCCGCAAGGAAGGCTTCGTTCAGCTCCACGACCCGATGCCGCAACAGGTCCTGAAACCGGATGAGGAGAGGGGTGCGGAGTCCCTCCGAGATCGCTTCCTGAAGCGCGCTGAAAATGGAGATCGATGTGCCGCGATCCTGCAGAGGGGCCACCGTCATGTGTCCCTGCCCATCAATGTCGAAGTAACCGCCGCCCCAGCGATCGATCAGGTAGAGACTGAGAGCATCCTCCTTGCTCCAGTCGGGCTTGGCCAACTCGGCTTCAAAGTTCAATGCGCCGGTTTCCTTTCAACGGTTTCTTCCTCTCCACAGCAGGCGTGCCTGACGATGCGCCGACGGGCCGGCTCTATTTCTCGTCTTGACACTTTCGGCGCCGCTCGGCAGCCCATCCCGGTTTCACGATTTGGCGCTGACGGGCCAGCCCGAGAGCGCCGTCGGGCACATCCTCCGTTATCGTGGAGCCTGCTGCGACGTAGGCGTCTCTTCCAATGCGAACCGGCGCCACCAATTGGCTGCCGCTTCCCACAAAGGCGCCGTCCCCGATCTGCGTCTGATGCTTGCGCAGACCGTCGTAATTGCACGTGATGGTTCCGGCGCCGATATTGACTTCGCTGCCTATCCGAGCGTCGCCCAGGTAGCTCAGATGGGCCGCCTTGGTTTCGTCGCCCAGACTCGACTGTTTGACCTCGACAAAGTTTCCCACCCGGCACCGCTCTCCGACTGCAGCGTTCTGCCGCAAGTGCGCGAACGGACCGACGAAAGAGCCCGCGCCGATCCGACTGTCGCGAACGATGCAGTAGCCGTCGAGCCGGGCGCCTGCTTCGATGATTGCGTCGACCAGGTGACAGCCTGGACCGATCGTACAGGCGGAAGCGATGCTGGTGCGGCCTTCCAGAATGGCGCCCGGGTACAGGACCGAGTCGGCGCCGATTTCCACCGTCGAATCGATCAGGATGGTGTCGGCATTGATCATCGTCACGCCCTTGCTCATCCAGGCGTCTCGGATCCGACGCCTCAGGATGCGGTCGGCTTCACTCAATTGCACCCGGTCGTTGATTCCGAGCAGGCTCATGGAGGGCTCGTGGAGGACCGCCTCGACTCGACCTCCTCGCGCTGCAAAGATCTTCGGAAGGTCAGTCAGATAATATTCGCCCGCCTGATTTTCATTCCGAATTTCGAAAACCGCCTCCCTGAGCGCCGGAATTTTGAAGCAGTTAAAGCCCGCATGGATCTCGCGGATCCGTTTCTGGACGGGACTCGCCTCCTTTTCTTCAATGACCTCGACGACTCGACCCGACTGGTCGCGAATGATCCTCCCGTATCCGGTGGGGTCCTCCAGCTCGATCGTCAGCAGCGTCTGATCGGCGTCCAGCTCTTCGCGCTCCTGAATCAGCCTCTCCAGCGCCTGAGGTTCGACAAAAGGCGTGTCGCCGTACAAGACCAGCAGACTGCCCTCCAACCCGCTCAGCGCGGCTACGGCGCATTGAACGGCATGTCCCGTCCCGAGCTGCCGCTCCTGCACGACGAAATCCAGATGGCGGCCCTGCAGCGCCTGGCGCACCGGATCGTCGCCCGGGCCCACCACGACGAAAATGCGGTCGATCCCAGTTGCCGAAAGGGTTTCCAGCAGATACTCGATCATGGGGCGACCGCACAACCGGTGGAGGACCTTCGGAAGATCCGAACGAAATCGAGTCCCCTTGCCGGCGGCTAAAATCAGCGCATAGCGGGATTCCTTGCCTGAGCTCAACCGGATTCCTCCTTACTGGATTCTACTCTGTTACGAGGATGCGTCGATCGAGACTTCAATCGATGCCGACCGGAGTCCGCCAAGCGGGACGGCGTCGCTGGAACTTCAGAAACCGACCGACGATCGCGGGCGTGGCGCTCGATCGCCATTTCGTTCAGTCGGATGCAGCGAGGAGCTTCTGAAACTCGGAGACCTCGGACAGAGAGCGGAAGTCGGGATCGTTGCGCGCGTACGAGCGATGGGCCTCATCGGAGCGGATCGCCTCCGACAAATGCTCCAGCGCCTTCTCGATCTCTCCCGTTCCGACCAGGGTCGCAGCCATCGCGTAACGAATGTGCGCGTCTTGCCTTCCGGCCTTCTTGCGCGCCTTCTCGAACAGCTTCAGAGCCTCCTTGAATTCGCCTCGGTTGTGATGGAAAACCCCCAAATCGAAAAGCGCTTCGGCCGACTCCTTCCCGTCGGAAGCGGCCTTTTCCGCCTCCAGCCGCTTGAGGCATAGCCGCTGGAAAATTCGTGCGCGGTCCACGACGCTCAGCTCTTCCGGGAAATCCTTCTCGACTTTCTCAAACCATTGCAGGGCTTTCGCGAAATCCAGCCGGTAAAGGGCCTGCAAACCGCTTTCAAAAACCTTTAAAACGTCCCCTTTGTGCGCCTTCTTCTCGGAAGCCTTCTTCCCGGACTTTTTTACGGCCATGTGATCCCTTCGAAAAATTTAAGGTGATTCCACTTACATGCTGAAACTTCGAAGTCTGAGTATTCTTGTAGAAATGGAAAGGTTATAAGAGCTGAGGCCGATCAGTCAAGGGAAGCCCGATTTTCGTCAGTGGCGAAAAATGTTCAACCCTCTGCTTTACAATAGACCTGAAATCGGCGAAGAGTTCGAGCGGGAGGAGCCGAGGAGAGAAAATTGAAAATGTTTATGGAATTTCTCGATCTGAAGATTCGGCCTGAGGAGTTCGAGAAGATCGGGAAAGTGCTGGCTTCGCTCAAGAACAGGCTTGGGGCTGAGTCCGTTTGCCTGATCAGTCGCAGCGGTCAGGAAATCGCCTGCGCCGGACGGCTCGAATCGATAGACCGGGACGCCCTTTCCTCGTTGGCCGCTTCGTGTCTGGCGGCGACCTACGGCCTGGCTAAGCTACTGGGAGAAGAGGAGTTTGAAAGGATCTATCAAAAGGGGGAACGGAGAAGCATCCTGATCAACCGGGCCGGGGAGAATGCCCTTCTTCTACTGGTGTTCCGCTTGGACGGCAGCCAGGAGATCGACTTGAAAGGCCTGCGACAGGGTGCGCTCATCCTGGAGGATGTTCTGACGTCGGTTTACCGACGGGCGCTGGAGCAACCGAAGACTCAGGCTCATACCAGGTGACGTAGCGGGAGGCAGTTTTGTCCTTTATCAATTACGCAAATCGGGAAATCAACTGTAAGATCGTCTACTATGGCCCCGGTCTGTCCGGAAAGACCACCAACATCACTCAGATCTACCGAACCGTCAACCCAGAACTGAGGGGCAAGATGGTCACCCTGAACACTGAGATGGACCGAACCCTGTTTTTCGACTTTCTGCCGATTGAACTGGGGGAAATCTCGGGATTCAAGGCTCGGTTTCACCTTTACACCGTGCCCGGACAGGTGTTTTACGAAGCCAGCCGCAAGCTGATCCTGAAGGGGGCCGACGGAGTCGTTTTCGTGGCCGACTCGCTTCGAGACAGAATGGATGCCAATTACGAGGC